>CAYJEK010000054.1:0-13195 GCA_964369205.1 uncultured Oscillospiraceae bacterium
GCGGAGCTTTTATATAAATCAAAGGAATGGCTTTCGCCATTCCTTTGTCTTTTTAGATTATAAAGTTTCTTTAGTGGTATCCCACTATCCCCACTATTTTTTTATTTTCTATTCAAACACTATCTCAACATACCTATCCGCATCACTTACAAGGTTTGGAATTTGGCTTGTGTCTGTTACTGCTGTTTTTCTCACAGATAAAAATCTTAAGTTTTCTAAATCATTCAGTGCTGAAATATCTCTTAAATCATAGTTTTGACCAAGATATATTTCTTCTAAATTCACTAAATCTTTTAAAGGTGTAACATCGGTTATTCCGTTTGTGCTAAGAGATAAGAATTCTAAATTTGTTAGATTTTTAAGGGCTGTAATATCACTACAAGCATTATTATATAACGTTAGGCTTTCTAGTGTTTTTATTTTAGAAATACTCTCTAAATCACTAAATGTATTATCATTATTACTTCCAAGGTCTAATAAAAATAATTTTTCTAAGCCACTTAAAGCAGATGCATCACTTATATTATTATGATCAAGTGTTAATTTTTCTAGATTTTCTAAATTTTCAAGTGCTGAAATATCGCTTATTTCATTAGAAGTTAAATTAATAATTTGAAGCTGTGTTAAATTTTCAAGAGCTGAAATATCATTTATTTTATTCATACCAATGTATAATTCTTTTAAATTTGTGCAGTATTTTAAATCTTCTAAAGAGGTGATACTACCCTCTTTTACTTTATTAAATTCAAGCCCTGAAAAGCTAAAATACACCTCAGTTGTATAGTATGGATATAAAGAATCTCCCGCGATAACAATAACCTCGATAAGTTCTAAATGTTCTTTATATATCCCGCCTATTGGAAGATTTAAATGCTCTGCTAATAGCCTTTCCATTTCTTTATCCAAAAACACCACTGGAGTAGAATCCTTGGCTATATCTATATGATTATAAATATCATCTATGCTATCTACCTTTTCAAAAACAACTGAGACTGAGCGCATTTCATATTCTTCTGTGTCGGTGTATCTAATATTTACATTTGCAGTATTACCTTCTGGATTTATGAATATATCCCATCCAGAATAAAAACCTCTAAACTGTCCATCATATTGTAAATCCGATTTGTGATTATCAAAAATCCATTCACCATTTCCTTGAATATTAATATTTATTTCCCCACCATTATTAGTACTCGTCATACTTACATAGGTGCTTTCTGGCACTATAATTTCTTGTTTATCTATTGAGTAGATACCAACTTCTGTAGCTGCCCAGTATTGAGTTTCACCATCATTTCCTAAAAAAATCTCATTTAGTAAATCTATATCCTGCTCTTGAATATAATAATACTCTCCCTCTTCAGTTATATTTTCCATAGATTTTGATATAAATACTTCAGAGGAGCCTCGTTTTACAATATATATAATTTCGCTCTCATCACTTCCCTTGCCATCTACTAAAAATACAGCCTCGCCAGTCATAGTTTTTGAATCTTTTATAAATGCATATCCATTTTGATATTCATTCTCTCCAAAAAAATGAAAAATTACTCCACCATCTCTATATTCTACATCAATAAAATTTCCTTCTCTATCAACTAATGTGATAGTTAAATTTGGCTCCATTGAATCATCTATATATTCTATTTCCTCTATATTCTCTTTTTCATCGCTCATTTCTTCGCTTGTTTCTTTATTAATATCCTTTACTTCTTCGCTAGTTTCACTACTACAAGAAACAAATAAAAAACAAAGGGCACATATTAAAAAAACACTTATAATTTTTTTCATAAACTAATTCTCCTTTACATCTAATATAAATAAAGCTATATAAATAATTATATCACTTATATCCTTTGCTTTTCAATAATAAAAAACAGCTATATATTAACTAAAAAAGTTAATATATAGCTGTTTTAGCTTATTCAACTGAAATTAAATAGTAGTAAACTGGCTGATTGCCTTCTAAAATACTTATTTCAACTCCTTTTGGAGCTTTAGATGAAATTAAATCACTCACCTTTTGCGCTTCCTCTTCAGAGATGCCCTCTCCAAAAATAATCGTTACAAAAGTTGTGTTTTTATCTATCATTTGTTTTGCAAGTTTTACTGTAGCTTTTTCTACATCTTTATCTGTAAAAGATAGCTTTGAATTTTCCATTGCTAATATTTCGCCTTTTTTGATTTTATGCCCATCAAAATCTGAATTTCTTGCAGCGAATGTTACTGAGCCTGTTTTCACATTTTCAATAGCAATATTCATATTAACAGCATTATCTTTTGCACTTTGATCAAAATCAAAATTTAGCATAGCGGTAATACCTTGAGGAATAGTTCTCGTTGGCACAACGATAACTTCTCTATCAGCTAAAGAAGCCGCTTGCTCTGATGCCATTATAATATTTTTATTATTTGGTAGTACAAAAACTGTTTTCGCGCCAACTGAGTGAATCGCTTTTAAAATATCATCAGTTGATGGATTCATAGTTTGGCCACCAGTAACAACTGCATTAGCACCCAAATCCATAAAAGTATTTTCAATACCCTCGCCCGCTGCAACTGCAACAAAGCCAAAGTCCATATCATCTAAAACAGCAGTATATTTAAATTTTGAATCGCTATCTTTATCGTTTTCTTGTTTTTCAAGGCCTTTGCCCTTTTCTGAAAGCTCTTCCATCTGCTCTAGCATATTTTCAATTTTTAAATTAGTCATAAATCCATGTTTTACAGCTTCTGATAAAGCTTTTCCTGGATCTTCTGTGTGAACGTGCGCTTTAATAATTTCTTCATCTTCTACTACAACAACACTATCACCAATGCTCTCAAGCTTTGCTCTTAATTTTTCAGCTGATGCATTTTCATTTTTATTAACTATAAATTCTGTGCAATATGCATTTACAATATTTGGATCTAAATCTTTTGCAAATACTCCAACAGGGGTAAATGAAACTGATTTTTGATTTAATTCATCAGGCTCTACTATTTCCCCGTTTTCAAAAACTGAAAGCATACCAGTGAAAATATAAACAACACCTTGACCACCCGCATCAACAACACCTGCTTTTTTTAATACAGGAAGTTGTTCTGGAGTGTAGTCTAATGCTTTTTGTGCTGCATCAACAATACATTTCCAAAGTGGCACTAGCCCCTGATTTATATCAAATTTTTCTGCATTCTCACAAGCAACTCTTGCCACTGTTAGCATAGTTCCCTCTGTTGGCTGCATAACAGCTTTATAAGCTGCATCAACACCACTTCTTAAAGCTAAAACTAAATCCTCTTCTTTTGCTGATGTTTTTCCTTGAAGAGCTTTTGCAAATCCTCTAAAAAGAAGTGATGAAATAACGCCAGAATTCCCTCTTGCTCCACGAAGCATACTAGAAGCCACTGTGTTTGCAACCTTTTCAACCGTTACAGAATCATCTAATTTTTCAAGTTCTTTTTTTGCCGCTGTTATAGTCATCGACATATTTGTTCCAGTATCACCATCTGGCACAGGGAAAACGTTTAATTCATCCACCCCTGATTTATTATTATTTAATAAATTTGCCCCAGATATAATACTATCTCTTAATATTTTACCGCTTATCATAATATTATGACCGTTCCTTTCTTTTGCCTTGCTTTTTTTTTTACAAAGCTCAAAGATTAAAATTAAATCTTTTTTAAATTTCTTGAGCTACTATATCATCAACTGTAACATTAATTCTTCTAACTTTTAAATCAGTTGCATCTTCGATGGTATACTTTACTCTATCTTTAATATTTTCTACTATTACAGGAATGCTAACTCCAAACATTATTTTTATATGCAAGTTAATAACAAGTTCATCATCTTCTTTTGTGATAATTACGCCTTTATCTGGCACATCGTTTCCAAAAAGAAGAGTTTTAAAGCTATCAGCAGCCCCTGAAACGTGCATACCTGCAACACCATAGCAGCTTTTTAGTGCAGTGCTAATTAGCGATGCAAAATAATCACTACTTAATTCTATTTTGCCAAGCGGAGTGTAAAACTTAATCATAATAATTTCTTCCTTCCTGCCTTTAATATTAATTTATATATGTTAATTAATATCTATTTTTTATATTGCAAGTAAAACTTGCCCGTATATTATACACTTATTATCCCTTAATGTATATACTTTTACACCTTTTTTATTCAATAACACAAAATTTAAAGCTAAAATACATCAATAATAAATATTGAATATTAAATTTAACTAAAATTTATCTTTAAATATATATTATCTTTTAAATAAAAAGTTTCCTATTTTATTTAAAAATTGCCGTTTTTGCATCACTTGGAACACTTCTTTTTTCTCCATTTAAGTGGCAATGAGTTAAAATAGCGCCCTCTGGTGCACAGCTTCTTTTAAACTGCCCTGCTATTAATTTTTTATAAAACATATTTAGTTTTTCTTCGATATATTCCTTTGAAAATTCCTCTAAAAACACTGATAATGCCTTATTTATAATTTCTTTTTTTGATATTTTAGCTACTACGGTAGAATAAATAAAAAAGTCGATTAATTTATATGGGGCTAATATTTCTTCTGTTTTTTGGGTAAATTCTTCATTAGTTATAGGCAGAAGTTCTGGTGAAACTGGATTTTCTAAAATACTATTCACTGTATTTTTAATATTTTGGAATTCATTTGTTTTTATTAATTCTTTTAGCATTTTTCTTATAACAGTTTTTGATATACTGCTGTTTACATTATAAGAGGCTAAATGATCTCCACCATAAGTTGCAAAGCCTAGCGCCTCTTCGCTTAAATCCCCCGTACCTATCATAATAGCATTTTCTTTATTTGCATAATTTAAGCCATTTAATGTTCTCATTCTTGCCTGAGTATTCTCAAACGTTACGTCTGGTGTTTTTGCATCGTGACCTATATCTAAAAGCGCCTGTGTGCAAGCGGCTGTTATATCTATAGTTTTTATATCTAGATTTAATTCTTTAGAAAGGGTTTTTGCAAGAGTTTTTGTTGTATTCGAAGTTCCCATTGCAGGCATCGTTAACACTATTATACCGCTTTTATCTAAATTTAAAATACAAAAAGCTCTATAAGCTATTAAAAGCGCCATAGTGCTATCAAGTCCGCCCGATAAATTTAGCACCACCTTTTTTAAGCCTATATTATCAAGGCGAGTAGCTAAAGAGTATGCCGCTAAATTAAATAAATCAAATAAGTATTCCTTTTCATCTAATTCTTTTGGTATTAAAGGACACTCATTATACTCTACTTTAAAAACATACGGCTTTAAAACAAAGTTTACAAACACATTCTCATTTTCAGGAAATGGAACATTAAATAAAGAATCCGCATTAATATACTCCATTATATCCCTTGTTAAATACTCTATATTTTTTGTAAAAAGCCCCACTAGCGGTAAACTCACTTCTGGGTGAGTTGTGTAGCCATATCCGCCCATGTTAACAAAAATTGGTATATTCATATTGTGGCTTATTGTTTTTAAATTATCATATAATATTTTATTTTTCCCAGCAAAAGTTGGCTCTGTGGCATTTAAAATTATTAAATCATAATCATCTTTAAATGTGTAAGCCGCTTTTGAGAAAATATGCAGGCTATTAAATGAAGTTAGGCGAAATCCTGCAATTTCTATTTCATCTTTTTCATCGCCTTTATAAATAAATGTGTTTTCAAATCCATTTCGAGTTAATCTATCTAGCAATATGCAAATATCGCTATCTTCAAACTCTGTTATAATTTCTTCGATATAATCATTATATAATCTTCTTATATAAACAGCATCTTCTAAAAGACCAAGCTGTGTGCCCGTTAAAAATCCTTTTGGAAACACTATTACATTTGATTTTTTTTCTATCGCCTTTTCAATTTCTTTTTTCGCTTTTATAAAATTATTCTCTATATCAAGTGGCACTGTTTTAAATTTTGATGCAAAAATTTTCATATATTTTAAGTATCCTCTCATTTATTATTCTATTTTTATTATTTTATCTATTCTAACACAGTTTTTAGTTTTTTTTCAAGTTGAAAAATTAATATTAATAAGATATAATATTTAAATAAACTAAAATTATAATCGCTACTTATGTTATTTTAAAGCTAGTATAGAAAGGAATTCCCTATTATGGAAAAATTATTAAAACTTATTGAAAAAAACCCTATGCTTTCACACGAGCAACTTGCCGCCATGCTTGATATGAGCGCCTGTGAGGTTAAAGACGCTATTGAAGATTTAACAAATAGAGGAATTATTAAAGGATACAGAACTCTTATTGACTGGGAAAAGGTTTCTGATAGCCATGTTAAAGCTCTAATTGAGCTTCGTGTTTCTCCAAAAAAAGGTCAAGGCTTTGATGAAGTTGCAAAGCAAGTTAGCGAAATGAAAGAGGTGGAATCGGTAACTTTAATTAGCGGAAGCTATGATTTATTAGTTGAAATCAAAGCAAAAACATTCCAAGAAATAGCTATGCTTGTAGCCCAAAGGCTATCTCCACTTGATGATATTATGGGCACTGCTACACACTTTGTTTTAAAACCTTATAAGCAATCAGGTGTTTTATATAATGTGGATGATTTAGACGAGAGGAGATTTTCTTCTTTATGATAAACTACCAAAATTTATTTAACGAACAATATAGAAACCTTCCGCCATCAGAAGTTGGAAAGTTTTATGAAATGGCGGCTAGCGCAAAGGATTCTATTATCCTTGCTGTTGGCGAGCCTGATTTTAAAACACCGTGGAAAATTAGAAAAGCTGCTATTGCCTCTTTAGAAAAAGGCAGAACATGGTATACCCCAGACGCTGGTATGAGCGATTTATTATCCGCTATAAAAAACTATCAAAAAAGAAGATTTAATCTAGATTATAATCAAAACGAAATTTTTGTAACTGTTGGTGGTAGTGAAGCCATTGATATGTGCTTTAGAGTTCTTTTAAATGAGGGGGATGAAGTTATCCTTCCAACTCCTTCTTATGTAAGCTACACTCCTATTGCCTCTTTATGTAAGGCTAAAATAGTTGAGGTGGAAACTTTTAAGGAAAATGATTTTAAATTAACAGCACAGCAAGTAAAAGATGCTATAACAGATAAAACTAAAATTCTAGTTCTTCCTTTCCCTGGAAATCCAACTGGGGCGGTTATGAGTCTTGAAGATTTTGAGGCTATAGCCGAGGTTATAAAAGATACGGATATAATCGTGATGACAGATGAAATTTATGCCGAGCTTACATTTGGAGTAAAGCACACTTCTTTTGCAAATGTTGAAGGGATGAAAGATAGAACAATTGTTATAAATGGGTTTTCAAAAGCCTACTCAATGACTGGCTGGCGCCTTGGCTATGCTATGGGGCCAAAGGAAATTATAAATGCTATGAAACTTTTACACGGATATGCTATTATCTGTGCTCCTACAACAAGCCAGTATGCCGCTATTGTAGCTCTTAATGAATGTGATGAAGAAATCGATGCTATGCGCGAAGAATATGATATGAGAAGGAAGTATTTAATAAAAGAATTAAATAGAATTGGCCTTTCAACTCATAATGTGCAGGGAGCATTTTATGCCTTTTGCGATATTAAATCAACAGGGCTTTCTAGCCAAGAATTTTGCGAAAAGCTTCTTTTAGAGGAAAATGTTGTGGTTATTCCAGGAACAGCTTACGGAAAAGCTGGCGAAGGATTTATAAGAATTTCTTATTCTTACTCGCTTGATCATCTAACTCAAGCGATACATAAAATCGAAAACTTCCTTTTAAATTTAAAAAGAAATGGATAATTATATTATGGATAGTGTTCAAGTTATAGCGCCTGCAAAGGTGAATTTAAGTCTTGATGTTGTGGGGCTTGATGATAGAGGATATCATCTTTTAGATATGATAATGCAAACTATTTCTGTGTTTGAATATATAACTCTTACAAAGCAAGATGAAATTGAAATTAAATCAAATGCAAAATATATCCCAACGAATGAGAAAAACACCGCTGTAAAAGCGGCTATAAAGTTTTTTGAATATACGGGTATAAAAAGCGGTGTTTTAATAGATATAACTAAAAGAATTCCTATAAAAGCTGGAATGGCTGGAGGCAGTGCAGATGCTGCAGGAGTTATAAAAGGGCTCGATTGGCTTTTTAAAACTAATCTTTCAAATGAAGAACTTTCAAAAATAGGCTTAATGGTGGGCAGTGATGTTCCTTTTATGCTAGTGGGCGGAACTAAGAGAGTCAAGGGTACGGGCGAATTAATATCTAATGTGCCTCGTATGCCTTTATGCTATTTTGTTGTTTGTATGCCTTCTATTGGTGTTTCTACTCCTGAGGCTTTTTCAAATTATGATGAAATGAATATCAAAACTGATATTCAAACTGAAAAATTAATTTCAGCTATAAAATCTAAAGATTTAAAAGAAATTTCAAAATACCTTGGGAATGATTTAGAAAAGGCCGCAAAAAGTAAATACACCGATGAAATTAAAGAAAAGCTTATTAATCTTGGCGCTCTTGGCAGTGTTATGACAGGGAGTGGTGCGGCTGTTTTTGGCATTTTTGATAGTGAGGAAACAGCAAAAAATGCAAGGGATGAATTAAAACCACTATATAAAAGTGTGTTTTTAGCACAGCCTGTTTCATTTGGCGCTTCTGTTAAAAAAAATAAATAGTAATTTATACTGCATTTTTTCTTGAAAGGATGGCTACGTTTATGAAAGCTAAATTTTTATCTTTGCTCCTTTGTTTTGCATTATTTTTCACCTCTTGCTCTTCTAGTGAAGAAGTGAGTAAGGAAGAGAAAAATCTTGTTTATACAGGAAACAGTTTTAATGATCAAAAGGGTTATTCTGTTTATGTAAAAGATAGTGTAAACTATGGCTTATATGAATATGATGTTAATTCAATTAGTAAAACTGATATGAATATTAGTATACCTGTTGTGGATACTACCCTATCTTTTTTACACAGTTTTGTTTTTGAGGATTATATTTATATTCTTTCCTCTTCTATTTACTATGATAGCTTTATAACTAGGGTTTCAGCGAGTAATCCAAATGATACATCTACCATAACTTTTAGCGATAGTGAATTTATTTCTTTTGATGATGCTTTTGATAATGTTGTTTTTTCAGAAGGTAAAATTTATTTTATTTTATCTAAAAACAACACATTTAGTGATGGCCATAAAGATTATCTAACTCAAATTGATTTTACTGATAATGATTATAAACGTCTTGAAGAAGTGCCTCTTGATTCCTTTATTTTAACGGCGAGTGATGATAATATTTATATAAACGGTGTTGAAGATGCTGTTAATAATATTTTAGAATATAATGCTACTAGCGATAAAATAACCTCTTTTAATAAAACCTTAGATTTAACGGCTATGTATATTTTAAAAGACAATTATCTTTTCACTATGCATTCAGGCTCTACGGGAATTATGCGAGAAGATTTAGATACAAATAAGCATTTAGAGGTAACTTTATCTGCAAATGTTCCTTCCTCAAGACTTATAGGATTTTATGATAATAGAGTTGTTTTTGGGTATGAGAAATTAGATGAATATCTATTTTTTAATATGGATTTATCAAATATGTTTTTAAATGAAATGTATTTATTTTATGATAACACTAATTCGTCCCTGCCCCCTATTTTAGCAGAGCTTGATGATAGCTTTATAGTGAGTATAAAAGATGATTTAGGAAATGAAAACATTGCAAAAATTAGTAAAATTGATTTTTGGACTAACAATGATGAATTTTTAATATTTTCTTAAAATGAAAAAAGAGAGAGGGTATCCTCTCTCTTTTTTCACCATAAATAATTCACATTTTTTGGTTTGCTTTTTTAGTTTAATATATGTTAAAATATAAAGTAACGAATAGCCATTTATGGCAAATGAAAAGGAGCTAAAAATTATGTCAGAATTTAAAGGAACACCACATAATCATGCAAAAGTTGGTGATATTGCAAAAACAGTTTTAATGCCAGGAGATCCACTTCGCGCAAAATTTATCGCAGATACATTTTTAGAAGATGTAGTGCAATTCAACTCAGTTAGAGGTATGCTAGGCTTTACAGGAACTTACAAAGGTGTAAAAGTTTCAGTTATGGGCAGTGGTATGGGTATGCCAAGTATCGGTATTTATTCATATGAATTATATGAATTCTACGGTGTTGAAAATATTATCCGTGTAGGCTCAGCTGGCGGATACAAAACAGAACACGAACTATTCGATGTTATCATCGGTGATGCTGCTTTTAGTAAATCAAGCTATGCAAAAGTTGCTTTTGGATACGAAGAAGATGTTTTAAAACCAACATCAGTTATAAACGATCAATTAAAAGCATCTGCTAAAGAAATCGGAAAAACTCTAAAACCAGGACTTATCCACTCAAGTGACACTTTCTATAGCGATCCTGCTATGAGAGGAAAATTTGATGGACACGAGCCAGACTGTGTTGAAATGGAAAGCTTTGCACTATTTGCTAATGCAAAATACCTTGGCAAAAACGCTGCTTGTATCGTTACAATTTCAGATAGCCTTGTTTTACAAAAATACACAACTGCTGAAGAAAGACAAACAGCATTTGTTGATATGATGGAAATAGCTCTTGAAGCTGCTATTAAATTATAATTTAATTTTAAATAAAGACCTTTAATAGGTCTTTATTTTTTTATACAAAAATAAAAAACAAGTGAAAATTAATTCACTTGTTTTTCTAATTTAAGTATTATTTACTTTAATTATTCAGCTGCTGTAGCTGTTGCTAAAGCTGCTTCTACTGCTGCAAGGATAGCGTTTGAAGTGAAAGTTGCACCTGCAACTGCATCAACTTCTGCTGAGTTTGCTGCTACCATAGCTTCTGGAATGCTTGTTTGAGCACCTTCAGCTGCTGGGTATAAACCTGTTGAACCTTCAACAACGTTATCAACTGTAACTGATACTAATTCGCCAGCATCGCCAAGTTCTACTACAACAGTCATTTCTGTTAAGAATGCTTGAGCGTCAGCGTTTTCTTCTGTGTAAACAACTGTGTAAACGTTACCTTCGTTTGTTACAACTGGTAGGTTTGCAACAGCTTCGCCTTCTGTTTCTTCTGTTGTTTCTTCATCAGCAGTTTCTTCAGTAGTTTCTTCTGTTGTTGTTTCTTCAGTAGTAGTTGTTGTTGTTTCTTCTGTTGTTTCTTCTTCTGTTGTGCTTGAGCAAGCAACTAAAGCTAGTGATAAAGCTGCTACTAAAGCTAATGCAATAATTTTTTTCATTATATTGTCCTCCAAATAATTTTCAAAAGTTTTCAAAGAATATCTTAGCTTTTCTAAGATAGACATATATTAATCCTTTTTGTTTGAAATTGCAAGCAAATTTATTGGTTTGTAACTATTTCGAAATTTTTCTTTAATATTTATGTAACCTTTATTATCAATCCTTTTTCTTAATATCTCTATTATTTAATAAAGCAAATTTAATGTGATCCTCTCTTTTTCCAGCTATTTCAAGGTATTCTCTTGCATACCCTTCCTCCATAAATCCAAACCTTTTTAAAACGGCTAAACTCTTTTGATTTTTTGGCATAACTGCCACTTCTATTCTATGAAGCTTTAAATCTCTAAAAGCAAAATCGATAATTTCTTTTACCGCCTCTGCCATATATCCATTTCCCCAAAAATCTTTATCCAGCTTATAAGAAAGAAAACAACTTTTAACACTTCCAAACATAACTTGCGATATAGAAACTGTCCCTATTACTTTTGTATCCCCTTTTATTTGAAGAAAAAAGCGATACTCATTCATTTTAATAGCTTCTCTTAAATCCTCTTTTAAATATCTTCTTTGTCCTTTTTTTGTGTAATAATCATCAAGTCTAAAAGGCTCAGTCCACAAAAAAGCTTCTTTATTTCTTATATTAAAATCTGCAACTTCCTTTGCAAGTTTTGGATTTGCTAAAATTAAATACATTCTTTGAGTGAGTAGTTTTTCCATTTTATAAAATTCCTTTCAAAAGTCTTCGCTTTTTTAGTATTTATTCCTTGTTTTCTTAGTGATTTTCTATTATAATATATAAGGTTAATAAAAAATAACATATTATAAAAGGTGGTATTATTATGAAGATGCGCAGAGCTGATAGAGAAATTACAGATATAAATAAAATAAATGAATATTTAAAAACAGCCCCATTTATGAATCTTGCTATTAATAATGAAAATTCTTTTCCTTATATTGTGGCATTAAATTATGGGTTTGAAATGATTGATAATGATATTATACTTTATTTTCATTGTGCAAAGCAAGGAAGAAAAATAAACTTATTAAACGAAAATAATCTTGTGGGAGTTCAAATCACTTCAAAGAGCGATTTAAAAAGAACAGAAAAAGCTGCTGATTATTCAACTTATTATTCAAGTGTTTATCTTGAAGGAGTTGCAACACTTTTAGAGGATAAAAACGATAAAATACACGGGCTTAATTTACTTATGAAAAATGTTGATTTTAAAGGTGAATTATCTTATCCAGAAAGTGTTTTAAATGCTACTTATGTATATAAAATAGTTTGCAAAAACTATTCCGCAAAATCAAGTGTAGAAGGAGATAAAGCGTAAAATGTATTCAATAAAAGCAAAACTTGAAAAAGTTCGCCGTCTTCTAGGGCTTGTTCGTGCTGATGCATTAGTTATAAAAAGCTATGAAAACCGCCTTTATTTAACAGGGCTTAAAGCGAGTAGTGCCATTGTTATTATAACAAAAAAGGCAAACTACTTTTTATGCGATAATAGATATGAAGAAATAGCTCAAAGAGAACTTATATCACAAGGCTTTCAAGTGGTGGTGAGTCCTTTAATGGAGAGAACAAAAAACATTAATGATATAATGCAAAAAGACAAGGTGTCAACTATGCTTTTAGAAAGCAGAGGCATTAGCCACGAGGAGTACTTAGAATTTGAAACTGCTCTTTGGGCAAAAACTCTGCCTTTAAAAACTCAGCTTGATAAACTTCGCATGATAAAAGACACAAGCGAAATTGAAAACATAAAAACAGCACAAAGAATTAATGAAAAATGCTTTGATGAAATTTTAAAATTTATATCTCCTGGTATGACTGAAAAAGAAGTTGAGGCTAAAATTGTTCACTTAATGCTTGAAAATGGCTCTGATTTAGATAAATTTCATATCTGCTGTATAAGTGGAGAAAATTCAAGCCTTATTC
>CAYJEK010000055.1:0-12838 GCA_964369205.1 uncultured Oscillospiraceae bacterium
AGTATAAAAAACCTTTTTAGGTAGAATATTAAATTAAAAAGCAAACTGATTTTACTATTATAGTGAAGTCAGTTTTGTTTTTAAGTGAACGTAAAGGATTTATGGCTTAATATCTATATGAGTTGCAGCTTAACATAAAGAGTTAAAATACGTTATAATTATTAATTTTACAAAATTGAATCATCCTTTTAAATTAGAACATCGTTGTAAAAAAAATGCTCTAATTTAAAGAGATGCTTTTCTGTATTTTCATATATAAGGCGAGATTTTACACTTAAATCACAATCCAAACTATTGAATACACTGACTTTTAATGATATAATAACAACTATAAATACAACGTATTAAAATATTAAAAAGGAGTAAGAAATGAAATATTTTGAAAGCCCTATCCTAAACAAAATAAGAGAAAGCGATACAAAAGAAGCTCTTTCTTATGCAAAAGATGCCGCATTTGATTATATAGACGATATAGACAAGCGAGCTATATTCCCAGAAAATGAAGCACTTTTAAATCTTGCAAAGTTTGACACTCCTCTCTCTCTTTCACCGAGTACCGCTAAAGAGGTTCTCGAGATGCTACATAAATATGGTTCGCCTACAAGTGTTGTTACTACAGGTGGCCGCTATTTTGGTTTTGTAACTGGTGGTATACTCCCCTCAGCTCTTACAATTAAATGGCTAACTGATGTCTGGGATCAAAACAGCGCTCTTTTTGCAATGTCACCCATTGCATCTACACTTGAAACTATAGCGGAAAAGTGGATGATTGATTTATTATCTCTTCCAAATAGCTGTGTGGCAGGCTTTGTTTCAGGTAGCTCAACGGCAACACTTGTTGGTCTTACTGCAGGAAGAAACAAGATATATAGAAACTTAGGATATGATGCTGCGAAAGACGGATTAGTAAATGCACCTAAAATAAAGGTGATGCTTGGAGCGGATGCTCATGCCACAGTGTACAAAGCCCTATCAATTATCGGGATTGGTAAAGAGAATGTTATAAAAATCCCTGTTGACAGTGAAGGACGAATAATTCCAGAAAAAATGCCACCGATTAGTAAAGATACATTGATTATATTACAAGCAGGCAGTGTCAACTCAGGTGCATTCGACTGCTTTGATATTATATGCAAAAAAGCAAATGAGGCTGGTGCTTATGTTCACGTAGACGGAGCGATAGGAATGTGGGCTGCCGCTTGTAAAGAACTGTCTTACCTAGTAAAAGGGATAGAACTTGCAGACTCATGGTCAATCGATGGTCACAAGACGTTAAACACTCCATACGACAACGGGGTTGTTATATGCAAAGACAAGGAGTTATTGATGTCGGCAATGTCGGCAACAGGCTCTTACCTTATAAAGAGCGAGAATAAAGATGGTATGTTTTACACACCTGAAATGTCGCGTCGTGCAAGAGGGATAGAAATGTGGGCTACTTTAAAAGGGCTTGGCAAAGATGGAGTAGATGAGCTTGTTTTAGAACTGCATCATAAAGCACGTTACTTTGCAAACCTCTTAAAAGAAGGTGGATTTGATGTGCTAAATGATGTCGTGTTCAATCAAGTAATGGTATATTATAAATCAAATGAAACAACATTAGCGCTTTTAGAGAAAATTCAAAAAGGCGGAGTTTGCTGGATGAGTGGCACTACTTGGGGCGAAAAAAATGTTATTAGAATTAGTGTCAGCTCGTATAAAACAACCTATAAAGATATAGATATATCAGCAAAACATATATTAGAGCTTGCAAAAATGCTTTAATTAATGAAGTGTTGAAGTGATAAAGTGATAAGAACAAAAAGATTTTATTATATATAAAGGTGCTTCTTTGATTTGTTATTTTAGAAAAAATGAAAAATTTAATTATTTTGACACTCATTTCTATTCAAAAGGAATAATTCGAAAATAAAAAAGCAAGGCGAAAGCCTTGCTTTTTTAATGTTTAAATACTATTAAATTTATGGATTATAAGTTTTTTAAAACTCTTTATACTCTTTTTTTATTTCTTTTACAGCCACTACTCGCCTATAGATATTTATAAATCTTAGAATTAGCATTACAACGATGCCTAAAAGTCCTATTAGCTGCAATAAATCAATTTGATTAGTCATCGTTGTGTTTATAGGTATAAAAATTAGATAGGCTATCCATACAAAGGAATTTAAAAAATCTGCTTTTAGATTTTTTTGTATTTTCTTTAGATATTATTCTTTAATCCTTTGTTCCTCAATCTTATTTTTATCTAATTGATAAATTTAAAAAAAAAGTTAAAACTAAGAATTTAATGTATATTTAAGGTAAAAATTATATAATGTAATAGTAAATTTAAAAAAAGGGGCTTGATATGATACAAACAAATTTTAACAGACATGAAATTAAATATATTTTAACAATCGAGCAGTATAATTTATTATTACAAAAAATGCCAGCAGATATGATTCTTGATAGCTATGGAAGGCATAAAATATCTAATATTTACTTTGATACTGAAGATTATAGAATAATAAGACATTCATTAGAAAGACCAAGCTATAAAGAGAAATTGAGAGTTCGCACTTATGGTGAAATAACAAAAGAGACAATAGCTTTTATAGAATTAAAGAAAAAAATTAATGGTGTTGTTTATAAAAGAAGGGTGTTTTCACAGCAAGATAAAGTTTTTGCATATCTTTGCGATGGAGTAAACACTATAGAAAACTCACAGATACTTAATGAAATTGACTACTTTAAAAGTTGTTATAACGATTTTAAACCTAAGGTATATTTATCGTATGAGAGAGAAGCATTTTTTTCTATTAATGATGAAAATTTTAGACTAACTTTTGATTTTAATATAAAAACTCGCAATAAAGATATATCACTTTATAGTAGTGATATAGATAAGGAAGTTTTATCGAGTGAATATGTATTATTAGAAGCTAAAACTTTTATGGGATTTCCAAGTTGGTTTATAGATTTTTTAAGTAGTAATTGCATTTATAAAAGTTCTTTTTCAAAGTATGGAAAAGCATATCAAACGTATTATATGTCAGAATTTATAGCTGGCTTAAGGAGGAATAATAATGATTAATCAATTTTTTGGTAGTGTTTTTGAAACTACATCAACAATGAATATAAATGTTGCAGATTTTTTAATTTGCATGACAGCGGCTATTATTTTAGGAATGTTTATGGCTAAAATGTATGTGATGAAAACAAGGAGTACTAAAAGCTTTGTTGTAACACTTGCGCTTTTGCCTCTTGCGGTAGCAATGGTAATTATTATGGTAAACGGGAATATAGGTGCAGGGGTTGCAGTTGCGGGGGCATTTAGCCTTGTAAGATTTCGCTCAGTTCCAGGTACTGCAAAAGAAATTTTAGCAATTTTTACAGCAATGTGCTCAGGCCTTACCATTGGTATGGGCTATATAGGATTTGCAATATTATTTTCTATTATAGCTTGCTTATTTTCATATCTTTTAAATGCAACGAATTTTGGAGAAGAAAAAAACAATAAAAATCGAACACTCCAAATTACAATTCCTGAAAATTCAAATTATACAGATGTTTTTGATGATATTTTTGAAGAATTTACAAAAGAAGTAAAACTGATATCAGTAAAAACTACAAATATGGGCAGTTTATTTAAATTAAGCTATGAAATAGAAATTAAAAATACTAATACTGAAAAAGAATTTATTGATAAAATACGCACAAGAAATGGAAATCTTGAAATTGTCCTTACAAAACAAGAACTACTTTTAAATGTGCTATAGTGAATATAAGGGGGTAGAGATGCAAAATATAAATATAATAATACCTGCATATCAGCCAAATAATAAGTTAATATCTATAATAAATCAGCTTAAAGAAAACGGATTTGAAAATATAGTTATCGTTGATGATGGAAGTGATGTATTGTGCGATGATATATTCATAAAAGCTAAAGAACTTGGCTGTTTTCTTGTAAGACATCAAAAAAACAAAGGGAAAGGTGCAGCTTTAAAAACAGGCATTAAATTTATAAAAGATAATTTTAATATTCAATATGGAATTATAACAGCGGATGCTGATGGGCAACATAAAGTGAGTGATATTATTAAAGTAGCCAAAGTTTTAAAAACTGGTACGAATGATTTAATACTTGGTATGCGTGATTTTAAAAATAAAACAGTACCATTTAAAAGCTATTTTGGAAATAAATTAACTTCTTTAGAATTTAAAATAAGTACAGGAGTAGAATGCAAAGATACTCAAACGGGGCTAAGAGGAATACCAAAAAATCTTATAAATACAGCCTTAGAAACAGAAGGTGCAAGATATGAGTATGAATATAATTTTTTAAAAGAAGCTGTAAAACAGGCAAATATTCATGCTGTAAAAATTGATACTATATATTTTGATAAAAACGAGCAATCGCACTTTAGAGCTATTTATGATTCGTTTTTAATATATAAAAGGCCTATTAAATTTATAATAAGCTCATTTATAGGGTTTTTAACAGATATTGTTTTATTTAGTATAATTTCAATGGCTTTATCAATAGCTTCATTTGAAAATATTATAATAGCCACAGTTACAGCAAGAATTCTATCAGGATTAGTTAATTATATTATAAATAAAAATTCTGTGTTTAATTTAAAGGGCAATACTGCGAGTAGTGTTATAAAATATTTTTTACTTTTTATTTTTATAATGATAACGAGTGCTATTGGAACTAGCGGACTTACAGTATTATTAAATAATGCTGTTTTATCTAAAATTATTACAGATATAATGTTGTTTTTCTTTAATTATTCAATTCAAAAAAACTGGGTTTTTGCAAAAAAGATGGATAAGAAAAAAATATCAAAAGTATGGAAAGCAAGCGCTACTTTATTTTTTATAGGATATTTTAGTTTTACAATACTTAATAGGTTTGTTATATCTCAAAATGTTGTTGTTTTAGATAAAGAATATGAAAAAAATGATACTACAATAAGTGAGGAAGGTGTTAAAGAGGATAATGATACTGTAAGTGAAGCTATTATCACCGCAACAAGTTATACCGATGAAACCATACAAATTGAAATAGATACAATCAGAAGATATGATACTGATATTTATATAGCGGATATAATTATAGATGATCCCTCACAACTTATGGCAGGGCTTGCAGAAAACTCTTTTGGTACTAATGTTAAAGAAAAAACTTCTGTTATAGCACAAGCTAATGATGCGATTATTGCAATTAATGGTGATTACTACGGCTTTAGAGATTATGGATATGTAATGCGCAATGGGTATTTATATAGGGAAACTGAAACTCTTGGAGGTAATGAAGATTTAGTAATATTTGAAGATGGTAGTATGCAAATAATTAATGAAAATGATATTTCTGCTGTTTCGCTTTTAGAAATGGGAGCAACACAAATTTTTTCTTTTGGACCTGGGTTAATTTCAAATAGTGAAATAACAGTAGATGAAGAAAGCAAAGTTGAAAGAGAGGATGAAAGCAATCCTCGAACTGCAATAGCTATGATAGAAGAGAATCATTATATCTTTATGGTTGCAGATGGAAGAACGGATATAAGCGAGGGATTATCGCTATACGAAATGGCAATGGTACTTTCAGAGTACGACTGCGAAATTGCCTATAATTTAGATGGTGGTGGCTCAGCTACCATGGTATTTATGGGTGAAGTAATTAATAATCCCACAACGAACGGAAAAGATTTTAAAGAAAGGAGCGTGAGCGATATTGTTTACATTGGAAAATAGAGAAAGTATAAAAGAATTTTATTTAAAAAAGAGAGTGAGGCCATACTTCTTCACGATGCTATTTTGTATAGTGTTTTCATTTGTTTATTCGCAGTTTTCTCATGGAGTAACTTCATTTCATATGACATATCTTTTTTTGTATCCACTTTTACTAGGTGTTGTAGTAGGATTATTGTTTTACTATTTTGAAAAAGAGAGCACAGATTATTTTCTGGCGGCTCACTTATACCATACAGGTGTTGTGGCTCTTATTTTAAGCTCATTACTAAAAGGGATTTTTGATATAGCAGGAACAGCATCTATTTATCAAACAGCATTAACAATACTTGGTGTGATAATGCTGATTTGTGGAATTATCGTTTATGTTTTTTGTAAAATTAAACAATTAATAAAATAAGAATATTTTTAATATAAAATTCTTAAAAGTAAAGGAGAAATAATGAAAAAAAGAATAATTATAGCATTATTAATTAGTGTTTTTGCATTTTGTGGATGCAATCAAAATAGTGATGCAAATTTAAACGAAAATATAGTAGTTGAAAATACAAATGATATTAATAGTGATATTGTTTATTTTTCATCATCAGATTATCAAGAAGAGATAAGTTTAGCTATTAAAATAGATAATAGTGATGAAGTTTTAATTGATGAAAGTGGAGCTTATGAATTTTTTGGAGATTATTCAAATATTACTGTAAATGTTAATAAAGATATAGATGATGGGACAGTTTATCTTATTTTAAATGAGGCCGAAATTACAAGTGATACAGCTACACCATTAAATATTATTGAAGCTGAAAATGTTGTTATTATACTAGTAGGTGAGAATATTATAAATCAAGGTGAAATTATAGGAGCAGATGAAGATTTTCCATCAGGAGCCTTGCATTCAAAAGCAGACACACTTATAACGGGTGAGGGGAGCCTTACTGTTAATACACTTTATAAAGATGGTATTAACAGCCGTGATGATCTTATAATTCAAGATACTAGTATAACCGTAACAGCAGTAGAGCATGGAATAGAAGGCAAAGATTTACTGGCTATAGATAATTCATATATAAACGTTACATCTTATAGAGATGGGATTCGAACATCTAATGATGAGGATTTAGAAAAAGGTAATCTTATAATTAAAAGCGGAGAGTTTATTATAAATGCATTACATGATGGAATTGCAGCCGAGCAGCTACTTCTAATTGAGAATGGAGATTTTGATATAACATCAGGTGGCGGATTTTTAGAAGTGCTAAATGAAATCACAAGAGGTGAGGGCTCAGGGAATACTATTTCTGCAACAGATTTACTTGAAGATAGCATGCGCTCACTAAAAGGCAGTGATATAATAATAAATGGCGGAGATTTTTTGCTTGATTCATATGAAGATACTATTCATGCAAATGGCGATTTAACAATTAATGGTGGTATTTTTGATATTATTTCTGGCGATGATGCTATTCATGCGGATACAAATTTAGTTATAAATAATGCTGAAATTTTAGTAAGAGATGGCTATGAAGGAATCGAAGGTGAAACGGTGACAATAAATGGTGGAAACATTAATATCACAGTTTTAGATGATGCTATGAATGCAAATAGTGATACAGGATTTATTAAAATCACAGGAGGCACAATTTATTTAAAATCACAAGGTGATGGAATTGATTCAAATGGAGATTTAATCATTGAAGGAGGAGATATAATCGTTGATGTAGATGCTATTTATTCAGGCGGAGATAGTGAAATAGATGTAAGTGGAACATTTACTATCACTGGTGGGAATATTAGCGATACCAATGGTAATGAAGTATCTCCAAACACAAACGCACCTGGTGGTGGGATGATGCCATCAAATAATAGACCAGGAAGAAATTAAAAGATAAAAAAGCCGTGAATGAATTAATCATTCACGGATTTTTAGCTATTTTTTATATAATTTTAGTTCAACGAGTTTGCAAAAACCTAAAACTGAATATAAGATAATTAATGGATGTATAGTAGATAGATACATAATATATGTTCCAATATTAAAAGAAGAAACTTCAACATAAGCTATCATAAAACTACGAAGAATTGCCATTAATAAAACACCTAAAAGAATGATATTTAGCATACTATCGCTATTAAAAATTTTATATTTTGCATCTTTTTTAGCTTTTGAAATTTGCCAAAATAATGCAGTTATAGCCATAGGAGTTATAACGAATTTATAAAAATAATTCATCATTATCATAAAAGTATGAGTAATATTTTCAAGAGGCGGAAGATACGGTGTAGTGGTGTTTTCCCTTAAAACTGTGGCTCCTTTTTGATGGATAAAATCTTCAACTTCTTGTATCTCCCAAGGCTTCCCAACGGCGGCACTTGCAAGAGGGCTTGTTTGCTCAAATAAAAACACAGTCCGAAGTCCAATAAATCCTTCTTCTATAACAGGTAGGATGTATTCAGCTTTTATAGGTGGAGTAAGGCTAGAATGCATAAAACTAGATTCTAATCTGCCTTCATCTATAGCTAAAACCACTTCATTATAAAGCCTTTCATAATATTCCTTTGAAGTTGCAGTGTTTTCATAGTATCCTGCTTCATCAACTGCCTTTCTTAAAGCCCAGTAAAAAGCTCCAGAAGAAAAACCCTCAATTTTATAATTGTAGTATCCATTTTTAAAGTCGTCGTTTTCTATAATATCTTCAAGTTCTTTAAAGCTTGGCACTTCCTCATATAATTTAAATCTTACATCATCAGGAACAGCAATTAAAGGATGCCACTCCTCGTGAGTTATACTAGCAAGAGAGCCATATGCTTTTTCAAATTCACTACTTGTAAAATCACTAACTATAAATCTATCATAGTGAACATAATTTTGATATGAGTATAGGCCTATAATAATAAAAGAGATAAGCATAGGAGAAAGATAGATTAGTGTGTTTTTTAATACATTTTTGCTACCTTCTCTATAGCTAATAAATGCAGTTATAATTAAAGCTGTAATATAAAAAGGAAGTATCCAAACACCATCTTCTCTTGTTAAATAAATAGCACCATAGCTAAATCCAATTAATAATAAATATAATATTTTTTCTTTTAAAGGTTTTTTATATCGAAGTCCAATGCCGATAACTCCAGCAAAAAATATTAAACATAAACTTGGAAAGATAGCATCTCTGTAAACCCTAGTTGTGTAAGATGCCCACATGCTAGGATTATATAAAAGAGCGGCATATAAAAGTGCTTTTAAAGTATTAGAATTTAAAGTATCTTTAATAGCTATTATTATCATAACACAGCTCACTGCATATAAAAAAGCATTTCCAACAAGATATGGCACTTTTAAAATATGTAAAAATGCTAGCCATATAGAGAAAAAATTATGCTTTGATAAAGTTAAAAAATTGTATTCGCCAAACCAATTTCCATCAACGATACTAACAGCTGATGTAAACATAAAATGATCATCTAAAGGCGCAAGGGGCGGAGTTATGGTAGCCATTTGTGTATAGGCTAAAAATAATCTAAAGATAGTTAAAATGGCCATAACACCGTATAGCACAGGTTTGTTTATTTCAAATTTTTTCATTTAAATTTATATTCCTTATTTAATTATTGCGATACTGTATAGCCTCTAATATATGAAAATTATCAATTAATTCACTATCATCTAAATCGGCTATAGTACGGGCAACTTTTAATATTTTATCATAACTTCTTCCAGAAAGCGAGAGTGTTTCAAAAGCTTTTTTTAAAACATCTTGTGCGGAGGAAGTAGTTTTGCAAAAAGTATTCATATGTTTTGGAGGGATATCGCTATTAGTTAGTATATTAGTGCCAAGAAATCTTTTTTCTTGCTTTTCTCTTGCTAAAAGTACTCTTTTTAAAACATCACTAGAACTTTCAGCATCAGAACTTGTGGATGCTAAATCATCATATTGAGTGCTTTCTAGAGTAATGTGTATATCTATTCTATCAAGCAAAGGACCACTAATTTTGTTTTGATAAGCCTCTCTTTTCGTTATAGAACAGGTGCAAGGTTTAGTCTCGTGTCCATAATATCCGCAAGGGCAAGGGTTCATAGCAGAAACAAGCATAATTCGAGATGGATATGTTTGAGAATAATCTGCTCTTGAAATTCTTACTTCTTTATCTTCTAGCGGCGCTCTTAAAGCTTCAAGGCTATCCCTTCGAAATTCAGGGAATTCATCTAGAAATAAAACACCGTTATTAGCAAGAGAAATTTCACCAGGAGATGCATTTCTCCCGCCACCCGTTAAGGCAACAGATGAAACGGTGTGATGAGGGCTTCGAAATGGTCGTTTAGAAATTAAGCCACCGTTATTTTTAATAAGTCCACTTATAGAGTAAATTTTAGTAGTTTCAATAGCTTCTTCCTTATTTAAAAGAGGCATAATTGAGGGCATTCTTTTTGCAAGCATGCTTTTTCCAGAGCCAGGAGGTCCACTCATTAAAATATTATGTCCGCCAGCCGCTGCTATTTCAAGAGCACGTTTTGCTTCATATTGCCCCTTAACATCTTTAAAATCTAAAAATTCGGTGTATTCATCTTCAACTTGAGTGTAAATATGAGGCTCTAAAGTGATTTCATTTTTTAAAAAAGAGATAACTTCATTTATACTAGAAACTCCAAACACTGATATTCCATCAACTACACTTGCTTCGTTTGCATTTTCAAGAGGGAGAAATATAGCTGAAAAACCGGATTCTTTTGCGGATATAGCCATAGAAAGAGCGCCTTTAACTGGCCTTATATCACCATTTAAAGATAATTCGCCTACAAAGGCATAATCATCTTTAATTTTTGGAATTTGCTTATTTGCACAAAGGATACTTAAAAGCACAGGTAAATCATACCCAGCTCCCACTTTTTTTATATCAGCCGGAGCAAGATTAACAGTTATTCTTGAGGTGGGATATGTAAAACCATTATTTTTAATAGCACTGCGAACTCTCTCTTTTGCTTCTTTTACAGCAGAATCAGGAAGTCCTACTATATCAAAACTTGGCAGTCCCCCAGAAATATGAACTTCGGATATAATTTTATATCCACTTATTCCAACAACTCCAAAAGTGTAAACTGTACTTAGCATAAAATCCTCCATTATATATTATTAGAAGTAATACCTTATTTAATGATAACAAAGCTTTAATTTTTTTTCAAGTATAATACTTATTTTTCTTGCGATAAATAGAAAGATATGTTATTCTAGATATAATATAAATAAATAATTTTAAAATATGGAGGTCATAAAGAAAATGTATCAAAAAGAATATGAAAAATGGCTAGAAAATGTTAAAGAAAACGATTTATTAAACGAATTAGAAAAAATTAAAGAAAATGATGATGAAATAAAGGATAGGTTTTTAATTAATTTATCTTTTGGAACAGCCGGACTTCGCGGTGTTTTAGGAGCTGGAACAAATAGGATGAACGAGTACACAGTTGCAAAAGCAACTCAAGGGCTTGCTAATTTTTTAAATAAAGAAAATGAAAATCCATCTGTTGCAATAGCTTATGATTCAAGAATTAAAAGTGATGTTTTTTCAAAAATTGCAGCGGAAGTTTTAGTGGCAAATAATATTAAAGTGTATATATATAATGAACTTCGCCCTGTGCCAATGCTCTCTTTTGCAACAAGGCAGTATAACTGCACTGCAGGAATTATGGTTACAGCAAGCCATAATCCAGCAAAATATAATGGATATAAAGTTTATGGTTCGGACGGCTGCCAAATGACTGAAACTAATGCAAATGCAGTTTTAGAAGAGATAAACAGCCTAGATTTATTTAATGATATTAAAAGAAAAGATTTTAATGATGCTTTAAATGAAAATCTTATTGAATATATTTCAAAAGAAACTGAGGAAAAATACTATAGCTGGTGTATAAATCAAATGCTAAATAAGGATATATTCCAAAAAACTAATTTAAAAATGGTGTATACCCCTTTAAATGGTGCAGGGAATATTCCAGTAAAAAAAGTTTTTAATATGGCTGGTTTTTCTGATATTATAACAGTTAAAGAGCAAGAAATGCCTGATGGAAACTTTCCAACTTGCCCATATCCAAACCCTGAAATAAAACAGGCTATGCAGCTGGGACTTGATTTAACTAAAAAAGAAAATGCAGATATTTTAATCGCAACAGACCCTGATGCGGATAGAGTGGGAATTGCATTAAAAGATGGTGATGATTACACTATGCTTTCTGGAAATCAAGTGGGAATATTATTAATTGATTATATAGCAAAAATGAGAAAATTAAATAATAATATGCCTAAAAACCCCGTTATGGTAAAATCTATAGTAACATCTTCTTTAGCTGATGAAGTAGCTAAAAGCCATGATATTGAAACAATTAATGTTTTAACAGGATTTAAATACATAGGTGAAACTATATTAAATCTTGAAGAAAAAGGCGAAGAAGATAGATTTTTATTTGGATTTGAAGAAAGCTATGGATATTTAGTGGGGACACAGGTAAGAGATAAAGATGCAGTAGTAGCCTCACTTCTAATAGCGGAAATGGCAGCTTATTATATCCTTGAAGGCACTTCTTTAATAAAAGTGCTAGAAGGCATATATGAAAAATTTGGATATTATTTAAATGTTGTTGATTCATATGAATTTGAAGGCCTTAAAGGTATGGATAAAATGAAAGAGATTATGGCTTCTTTAAGAGAAAATCCACTTAAAACTATAGGCGGATATGAAGTGGCTGTAACAGAAGATTATAAAGAATCATTAAAAACTGATTTATTAAATGCTAAAACTGAAAAAATTAATCTTCCTTCTTCAAATATACTCACATACTACACAAAAGAGGGTAACCAAATTATTATTCGCCCATCTGGCACAGAGCCTAAAATTAAGGTGTATTTTTCATTAAAAGGCAAAGATGCTGATATGGCAAAATCTGTTAAGGAAAAAATTGATGTAGATATTGCTAAGATTTTAAAGTAAAATTCACAAATTTAAAGGATAAAACACTTGATTTTTTTTAAAAAATATGATAGTATAATACGGTAATAAATAGATAAGGGACGGAAACTCTTATCGGAAGGAGATACAAAATGAGAGAAGGCAT
>CAYJEK010000056.1:0-12469 GCA_964369205.1 uncultured Oscillospiraceae bacterium
TAAAATATGCTTCTCTCATACTATACCTCATTTCAAATAGTTTCAATATTGAAATTATATCACTGAAATAAGCAAAAGTCAATATAGTTTCAAATTTGAAAGTATATTGATTTTCCTTGTGCAAGTATTAACTAAAATTCTGTGATGTAACATAAAAGATTCATCCATAATAAATGAATTTTTTAAAGCGATGAAAAACTCTGCTTTCTTTGCATAATATAGGGATTTTAAGAAATACTATATTTATCATTTTAATGTTAACTATTTACAAACGAATTAAATGTGTTGTGAGAAAATATTAAGAAAGGTATACGTATTTTATGAAAAAAAACAATTATTTTTTTATAGTTTTAAATATTGTGTTTATAATATTTTTTGGCTTCATTTCATTAATAAATTTAACTTTAATAATTAAAGCTTATTTAAACCCAAAAGAAATTCCTGATTTTTTTGGATATAGTCCATTAATTGTTCTATCAAATTCTATGTCTCCTACTTTTAATAAAAACGATTTGATTATTATTGGTGACACTGATATTAGCCAGTTAAGCCCAAGTGACATTATTGCTTATATAATTGAAGATACAACAATTACTCACCGCATTATCGAACTGGATAATTCTAATTTTATAACTAAGGGAGATTCTAATGATAATGCTGACAATTATCAAGTTTCTTCCTCTCAAATCCAAGGAAAGTATTTAGGAAAAATCTCTTATATCGGTGGGCTAATATTGTTTATACAAAGTCCTGTTGGACTTATTGTTTTCTTTGTTATTCCAATTATAAGTTATATTTTTATTAATTATAATAAAGAAATTAAAAAAAAGAATGCAAAAGTTTTACTTTTAGAACAGCAACTAGAATCTTTAAAAAAAACTTAACTTTATTTATTTGAAAGGAATTTTTATGGAATTAAAAAAATTATCAAGAACATCGCTTATATTCTTTTTATTAGCTCTTTTAACTCTACCTATACTCGGAGCTACTCTTGCAAGATATACCAGTTCAACAACAGGTACTGGCACAGCAAATATCGGGCAATGGACACAGATAAATTTTGAAGGGAGCGATATTACTAGCACAAGCTTTAATTTTGATTTATCAACTATCAAAAAAGAGAATAATAATGTTTTATCAACTCAAATTGCACCTGGGGATGAAGGTAGTTTTGAAGTTACATTTGGTCCTAGTGAGGTGGCATATAGTTATACAATAGCAGTTTCTGAAATAGATGATAGTATAGCTGGAAATCCTAATATTATATTTTACAGTGATGAAACCATGACTACACCTTTAACAGAAAATATTTCATCATCTGTTAATTTAACCACTGCACAAGCTGGGTTTACACAAACTATATATTGGCAGTGGGAATTTGACGGCGGGATTAATTCTGAGGATACTGCTGATGGACTTTTAAATTCTAGCACTGATTTTACAATAACTTTAACAGCCACTCAAACTGGCACTTAAATTTTTATGAAAAAGATAGCTTATAGGGTAATGATTATAGCTCTCTCATTAATAGTTTTGCTAAATTTATATTTTATTGTTTTAAAATTCGTTTTTAAAACTGACTACCCTAATTTATTCGGATTTAGTTGTGCAATAATTGCTTCTGGAAGTATGCAACCTAGATTAAATGTTTTTGATCTTGCTTTTTATTTAGAAAAAGAGTCATATGAAATTGGTGATATAATAATTTTTGAGCAGGAAAATTATTATATCACTCACAGAATTATAGATATAAAGGATGAATATTTCATCACTAAAGGTGATTTTAATATTTCTCCTGATAATGTTTATATAAATCATGAAGATATAAAAGGAGCTTATATTTTTAAAATACCTTATGTAGGAAAAATAATTTCATTTTTTTCTTCATATTTTCTTTTATTTTTGATTTTAATTCTTGGAATAATATTAAAAAAAATAATTTTTGATAAAAATAAAGATAAAATTAAAAACATCAGTTATATATATGTTTTATATATTTTTCTTATAATATATTTTTTCATTTTAAGTAGTTATGCAAGATATAACACTTCTTCTGATTTAAATGGAGAAATTAATATTGCATCTTTTTATTTTAATGGAATTTATGATGATACTATCTCTACTGTTTTTAATAATTTAAATGCTAATGAGTCAAATTTTCTTAATATATCTATTGTGAATTTTAATCAAACTATCGAAAGTGAAGTTAATCAAGAGTACACTATATTAATCAAAACTACAAATAATCTGCCGCTAACTTTTTATTTAACTGCAAATGAAGATGATGATAATTATATTAATTCTGGTGATTTTGTGTATAATGCAAATACTGATTTTTATGAAATATCAACTGGAAAACTTCCTTTAGATAAAACTACACACAACTATACTATTGAAATTGAATTTACTGACTCTAATTATAAATATAATGATGAAATTGATGCTATTCAAATTATTTTAAAATCTCAACAAAGTTTTGAATAGCCTTTATAATTTTAGTAAAGGATGATTATCTTGATTTATACTATATCAAAAAAACAAAAAATTATCTATTTTCTACTAATATTGCTACTCTTTATTTTATTACTACCTTTAAGTTATTCATATTATATTATTCAAAAAAATTCATCAGTTGATTTTTTAAATTTAAAAGAAATTTACTTTGAAAGCGATATTTTAAAAGATAATTCTAATAACCGATACACTATATCAAATTATAATGAAGGCGAAGAAATTCTATTTAATATAGATAATTTTGCAGATAATATTCGTGCAAGTAAGGAGGATGTAATTTATACTATTTCCTCATATATTATAGATGCTAATGGTGATAAAACTTTAGTTGATGATATAATACAAATTAAAAACAATGATATTTCAAAAAAAAGCTATACTCTTACAAGCGGATTTTCTTCGCACACATTAGCTATAAGTATTCCTACTTCTTATTTTAAAGATAACGAAGCGACTATTGAAGTTATTGCCAAAGCTATTAGCCCTTTTGAAAAAGAAATCTCTGCTATTTTTACTATATTTTTACCTTTTGAGAACACATATATAGAAGTGAGTGAGAACGAAAACAAAAATACAGCTATGATAACCATTTCATCATATGAATTAACAGGAAAACTCATTTTACAATACAACAATATAATTTTCCCTGATAGAACTAGTATATATATCAATACTTTAGAAAATAGCAACGATAAGGATATAATAATTGGTACTAATGATAATAAAAGTCAGCTAACCATTGATATACAGCCATATTCAGCATATCAAATTACATTTTTTAAGAATACTTCAGAATACACTGTAATTCCTTCAGATTTTATTATAATAAATGCTTCGAGTTAATAATTATTAAAGGTGGTGAGGTTTTATTGAAATTCTATTATCATAAATTTTTGGCAGCGCTTTTGATTTTTGTTTTATTTATTAATTCCTCACTTATAGTTTTTTCTAATGAGGATAGCTTGCAGTCTACTAACACTCCTTTAGATATATACACAGCTATATTAAGTAGTGGTATGGAATTAACTAGCGAAGAAAATCTTTCACATACTCTTTATCCCGGCAGTGATGAAACAGCAACTGAAACTTTAACTATAACATTTACTCAAAACTTAGAAAGACCTAGTACACTTACAATAAGCGTGCCTGCGGGTATGCGATTTGTTGGTGATGTGGTTTACAGTGATTCATTTATTGATAGAGGAACAAAACCGTCTCACAATTTTAGTGTATATGATGAAAATATTGAATTAGAAGGCTATCAGCAAGGTACTGGCTCATATATAAACGAAAATGCCGGAACTTATACTATTAACCTACCCGCATTAGTAAACTTAGATAGCATTAAAATCAATATTGATTATGATAGACAAATTTGGTCGCATCGTGGTAATACCAAGATCACTAATATTACAGCACTTAGTGTTTCTCATATTATCGGTGATGAATATATCACTAAAAATATCGAAAATATATATGTATCAAGTTCCCATATAAGTAGTTCTTTCTTTTTATATTTTCCACCAAAATCTGAAAATGGCACTGAAACAGTTGGACTTAATAACTCAGCTAACTTCCCTGCTGCTCTTTTACCTCCATACAGAGGTGTGAATAATATGATATTATATTTAAAACAAGCAGTTTTCACGTTTAATAGACCTTCATACGGTTCAGGCTCATCTATCGTTTATGCTGATTATGTTGCAGGGAGTATGGGTGAATTTGAAAATGAAAAAATAACAATAGAAGAAACAGCCTCACAAGTTATAATAACAATAGAAGATTTTGTTCACAATGTTGGCGACAGACTTCCTATTGAATTTTATTTTAGTTCTGAAAAATTTTCTGTTGGACAAATATTAAATGTAAATGCTTCTGTGGTTCTAACTCCATATATCGGTAATACGAACTTACCCACTCAAGGTTCTACTGGTACTAAAAGTGTAACAATAGCATCAACTAATGTAAACTTAACTATTTTCACTTTAGACAATTCATTTAATACAAAAGCCTATCAAGAAGGTGATGCAATCGAGCTCCTTGGTATTATGGGGATTGAAAATAAAGGTGGTAGTGATGCTACTAATTTAGATGTTTCATATTTATTTGATATTAATACATCAGCGGGCGCTCGAAATAAATTAGATGTAGTTTGTGTTAATATACCTTTTCCGAGTTATAATTATCCACATCAACCTATAATTGAAATAACTTTTGCTGATGAATATGGTGAAAATGTTTTTACTAGAGTTATCCAAAATAAAACAAATGAATATGATGATAATTCAGTTGCTTCTTATATTAACTTAGATAACAACTTAGCTTATGATAATAGCTATCATATTTCTAGTGGTAATTATAATGAAACTAATATTTACTATATAAAGGAAATCCATTACACAATTCCATTAGTGAAAGCATTATCTGTAGTAGGAAGTACTGACTCTGGTGCTATTGGCGGTATATACGGTTATGCTATATCATCCTCTAATACCTCAGCTCAATCGCGACTTTTGATGAATGTTAGTGATAGTTCCTCTCTTATGTTTACTCGGAATTTTAATATTAAAGCTGATTCATCTTTATGGCGAATACCGATATTAATCAATCATATCTCCACTGATAAACAAATACCCGATGAGGATGAATATATTGCTGATATTGTAGTGGGAGAAAAAATTACAACAAGAGCATTTATTGGAATGCATGATTATCCATACACTAATTCTACTAACTCCCCAAATACAATTTTATATGTTTTTGAGCCTAATGGATTTAAAATAACTAATATAAACGCTTATAAAAATATAACAACACTTGAAAGTATTCCTTTTACACAAACTCTTGTGAAAAATTTTGAAGACGGAACAAAGGTTTATAAAATCGCACTTGATACTAATATTGGTTTATTTAGCACTCAATATTTTGATAAAATTATAAATAATCAAAATAGGCTTTTGCCTTATGATTTACCATTTGTTGAAGTTGAGTTCTTACCTGATGTGATTCTAGAAAATACTTCCATTAATTTAAATGAATTATTTTTTGTAGTTGATGAAAATATTGCTATTTCAGGTAATGGAGCTTATTTACAATATTTATATAGTGATGAATATAATATCGATGAAAATTGGGGAACTCTTGCAGGAGCAAAAACTCCATCAATTGTTAATATTAATGCAAGTACAGGGCTTACTGCAAATGCAAGTATAGACACTGATTTTAATACCTCTAAAATAATTTCCAATGAATCAAGTTTAAATAACGAGGATACATTTGATTACATTTTAAAAATCATTAATGAAACTGAAGAAAATATACTTTTAGAAAACAATAATATCTATCTTCCCATACCAGAAGAATTAGATTTAATAAATGCTCCTATATTTACAAGCAACGAAGAATTAGTTGAGGTTTATTACTCTTCAACGGCAAATATCGATTCTATATTTGAAACTAGCGATTGGAGTAAAACTATTGATGATTTTAAAAATGTTACTATGATAAAAATCACTCAAAACCCAGATTATTCAATTATCCCCTCTTTAGAACAAATAATTATTCGTTTTCCATTAAAATATAATCAAGAAATAACAGCAAACAATGCAGGTGAAACTCTTGAAATCGTATCTTATGTTTTCCAAAAAGAAACTGACAGCCAAACATTTGAAGATGCTTATTCATTTAACTCAAACACTGTTTTACTTGAAAAAAATTATATTTTAAGATTTTTTGAAACAATAGTTGCAGATATTGAAAATCCAAACTTATCGAATATTGATATAAATATCCCCTCATTTAATCAAGATGTTTCATTTTATTTAAGTGATATAGATTTATATAATGTAATACTAGAAAATCCAAATACTATTTCTGGCAATGCATCTTCCGTTGAAAAAGCAGATACCACTTATGGAATTGGAATTAATTTAAATGATAGTGCAGAAGATACCATTTTGCTAAATTCATTTGCTGAGCCTATTTTTCTCAGCTCTGTAGTTAGTGAAGAAGAAATAAACCTAAATGTTCAATTATATTATTTTAACAATTTTTTTGACGAGAGTACTAAGCGAGAAGTTAATTTAACTCTTACTAATCAAGAAGGTTTAAATATATTTATAAAATTAAAGATAAATCGAGTTGTCTCAAACTTAGCTCCGGCAGAAAACGGTGTAATAGGTGGTATGTATTATTCTAAAATTAGTACTAATGATATATTAAGTATCACTCAAAACAGTAACTTTACAGCACAATTTGTTTATACAGACTCTAATAGCAATAATAATTTATCACATACCTCTATTCAGCTCGAAAATTCTAGTTTTCCAATAGGGACTAAAATTAAAATTGTGTATACCCCTGAATATATTACAAATGATAATATACAAAATAAGCACACTTATTTATACTATGAAGTTGATTCTTTAATAGACCAAATTCCTTTTTCTGATTTTAAAGATATGAAAACAGGCACTCCATATTCTGATAGTATTCCAGAATTTGCTTTTACTTCACAAAATTTATTTCAAGTAGTTATTGATTTTAGAAATGTTAGACCTGAAAATTTCTTAGAACCTAGCGAATATAACTTAGTTTTATCACCTTCTGGAACTGCACCGAGTATTAGTGTTCCTTTTATTATTACTAGTGCAACTAATTTATCTTTCAATAGCACCGTTATACAATCATCGAATGATATTTTTACTCTGCAAAGTTCTATTTCTTTGTCTGATAATGAATCGTATGATGCAAAATATCTTAATAGTTTTGCTGGTATAAAAATTTCTTTTGTAAATGAAGATTTAGAAATTATTCCTCCCCCACAAGGTGGTTTTATAGTTATAAATGATGTGAAATATCCTGCTGCTGGTGATGATTATTTTATAAACACACTAGGTCAACTTAAAAACTTAACTGCTGATTATAGCTTAGAATTCCCATTAAATCAATTATCATTTGATGATTCATCAGTTTCTGTTATAACTGAATTATTTATAAGTCCAACTAGAGAAAATGCTTTAACTGATTATTTAACTTATGATATTAATATTTTTAATTTAATTAATAGTCCTGATATATCTGCTGATTTAATTTTAGAGAATCCTACAATTAATTATTCATCTTCAATATATCTTCCAGTTACACTATTAATGAATTCTAATGCCGCAACCAGCACAATGGTTTTAACATTATATCAAAAAACTGATACTGGTGTTTATGAAATAGCTAATGCAAACGTAGTGAAGCGCTTAGTTGATGCTCCTTTAAATTATAGTTTGCTTGCTAATGGAAAAATAATAAAATATTCAAATGAGTATGCAAAATCCGAACTTGTTGAAGATAATTTTCTTATAGAATTAGACCCATCATATATTCAAAATAAAACAACAACTTTTCGTTTAATTCTAAGTAGTCAGTCTATAAATTCTGGTTTTGAAGAAAATGAAAATTTTATTATATTATATGATTTTGAATCCAATTAAAACCTACTGAAAAATCGAATATTAATTATTTTTATAAAAAAAACGGCGCCCATTTTGTTATTAATATAGTAATTTTACTATATGTTTAAACTCATGGGTGCCATTTATAATTAAATGCAATTTATATCTTTTAAAATAGTTTCTAGTGATAAATCACTTTTATAACTGAAATTGGAACAACATTTTGTCTTCTACTATAAACTCTCTTGTGTAGTTAGTAAAGTATATTAGCTTTACACATTTTAAATTATTATCAAAAAATATAGAAATACCAGATTAAACCTATTAAAACTACAGTTAAAAGTAAAAAAAGCTTATCTCCAATAGTTGCTTTTCGTGGCGATTTTTCATTTTCCCAAGGTATTTCCTTAGGTTGTGTTTTCATAGATTTTTTAGTAGAATTTAATCTATTATAATATTCACTTAACACATCTGTTCTATCTAATAGGCTATCATAAAATTCAAATAACCAATTTTCATCTTCACTAGTTATAGTATTTTCTACTGTATATCCATTTTCATGTGCAATATTATTTCGTTTATGTCTAATTTCTCTTAGTTTATTATAAGTATTAGTCCATTCTGATGACTTGCATCTATAATTATTACAGCTTTTCATTAAATCAATATATTCGGTAATACCCTTTTCACTTGAAAATTTATCTTTACATATATTATCTACTCTTTTATAAATTTCATTAAAATCCATAATTTATATCACTCCTTATAGTTTTTTTATTTTTCTGAGGTTTTATAGAACTTTAATATTTATATTTTAAAATGTTTTAAATGCTTTACTTTCATTATGAATTCCATATCCTACAATTTCAGCACCCTTTAATCGAGTATCATCAAATCTTACAGATAAATCATCAAAGTCAATTTTAATCTTTTTCACTTCCCCATTCTTTACTTTAGCTATAATTTTAACTTTTTTACTACTTTGTGTGGCAATAATTTTTATTAAATCATCATAGGCATCAACATTCTTTAAATCAAAACCTATATAAAAGTATTGCATCGTATCTAAAACAATACCCTGCGCTTCAATAAAAATCACACAAGCCTCTAAATCTTCTTTTGAAGGCTTTTCTAATACAAATGGTAACACAGTTTCAATATATTCAGCCTTTGAAAACAAGCCCATAATTTTCTCCTTTATTTAAAATTTATTTTATTTTTTCTAATTCATCTAAAGAAAACGAGTAAAAAGATTCTTTATAAGGATTATTCCAAGTCCCAGATTCTTTTTGGATTACAAAATTCCCATCTTCTTTTTCTAAGAAAACATCATAAAAGCCATAATCATCAGCATATATTGGAGATTCAGTTTTATATATTTCTTCAACTTTACCATTATTATCTAGCTTTGCTATCATATACATATCATTAGCTAAAATATCCGTATTCTCATTTGAATTTCTCATTTCATGGCTGATATTTGCAAACAACAAGTAGTACCCATTTTCAACTAAGTAAATATCGAAAAAAGCATTTTCACTTTCTAAAAAAACATCATCAATTCGCAGTTTATTTTGAAAATTACTGTTTTCATAATAAATATCTATATACTTAAAATCCGAAACATATATGTCATTGTTTTCTAAAAAATATATCTCTGAAACATATCTCATCACACCACCAACTTCTGCTATATGGTATATATTATCTGTATAGCTATCATAAACAGCCATATTATCAAGTCCCCCAAGTCCACCTTGATTATTAGAATTTGCATAATTTAAATAGTATCTGCCATCGTGTGAAATTTTGCTAAATTCATCTTCTAGAAACTTTTCTTTTGTAACTGTTAAAACTGCTTCTGCTGTTCCTTTATTAAAATTAACGATAACATCACAGCTCTGTGTAGGATAACTTATTGTTAGGATATTATTTTCATATGTAATTGTAGGCAGTGGCACTTGTCCACTTGAATAATATGGAGATAAGTATTCACTAGGTATTATTTTATTTTGAAATGATAGTTCATTTATTAAAATGTGATTTTCATAAATTTTCACTGTGTGCATATCTGTATCATTAAAATAACTATAAACTATATGATATGCATCAATATTTGTGATAAAATAAGAATTTGAAAATCTATCCATATTTTCAATATAGTATGAATTATTTGAAAAATCAAAAGTGACATCTTCGCTAGAGTGAAATTCTAATCCATCAAGGGTGAGCTGTGAATTATATCCATATAAAATATAGCTATCTTTTTCTAAAGAGGATTTTCTAGGGATACTATAAGTCTTGTAACCATAATATCCGTAAATAGATTTAGACGCTAAAACTTCCCCATCCTGCATAAAGGTTGAATCGTTTAGAACTTCTAAATCTTTTGATAAATTAAAATATTTATAGCTTTCTTCATCAAAATAAATACAATAATATCCGTCATCGTTTTCTATCGTTGAAACTAAATGTATATCCATATCTCTATCGATATCAAAATTCAATTCAAAATCCTTCTTTTCAAAATCATCAATATTATAAATTTCAATTTCATTTTTTGTAGTGATAATTAAATCATTATCCGCTATTGAAACTGAGCCCCAGTAAAATTCAATATCTCTTGTTTGATTTTCATTAAAATATATCGGAACTTCCTTTGTTATCTCATCACCATTTTTATTTTTGAATTTTAAAGTGATATGAGTTTGATTAGATTTAATAAATTCATCACCAACAAAAACACTTATCCCAAGATTATTCAAAAACACAATATCGGATTCTTTAAAAACATCATTTATATCTATCTTTTCTCTGGGTGTTGCTATTGCTGTTAGTGATATTGTGCGCGGCGGTCTTAAAGTAGTTTCACTATTAGAAATAGCAAGGTTTTCATCCTTTATTATCCCCTTTTCACTAGATGAGCATCCAACTAGAAATAGTGTTAATATTATAATTAACTGTAATATTTTTTTCATATAAATATATCCTTTGCCTTTGTTGACTTTGATGTCAAAATATGACATAATTATATATCTAGAATAACAGAAAAAATTAAATTTTACAATACAATAAAGGATTTTAAAATGAATAATAATAACATTTCACCTATTGACCAAAACCAACCTAAAACGAGATACAAAACAACTCTTTCACAAGATTTTTTCATTTTATTGATTTTTTTAATTGGTATCCTATCCATTATTTATTTTCACGAAAAGCCGGAATATATGCCTACTACAGAAACTCTTATATTAAATGAACTTAGTGTAATTGATAATGGTTCCATAGAATTAACTGCTGATGCAAAATGCTCTATTTCTGATATAGAAAATCTTATTCCTGAAGAAAATAGAGATTACCAGAGCATTAATCTTCTAGACACTATTTTAGATGAAGATACCATATATTTTTATACCGTTGCAGAATTAATAGGTATTGCAAAAGATTTATTTTCTTTTGATATAAACACAGGTGAAGTTTCTTATCTTGGAAATATATCACAGATTAGTTTAAATATCGAGGATTTATTTGTTATTAACGATACTGTTTATTTTTCTGGATATAGCATACGAGACTTTTCAACAAAAGCATATTATATTGATAATCAAGAATTACATCTCATATCTTCAGATATTTTATTTAATGCAATGGAGTATGATGATGGTTTAGCTTATATGACATCTGATATGACTGGCACGTATATCTCCAAAGCTATAGAAAACGAAACAACAAAATTTTTAAGGATGTCTAATACAGATGCACCTATTCAAATTGTAGGCAAAAAAACTTTATCATGGCTTTCAGAAGAAACCTCAAATGGTGAAACTCAAAATTTCTTTACTACATATATTAACAATGAAATTAAAAAATTCCCTTTTGATGAAACTGATGGTATACTCGCAATGCAACATTTCTATCTCTTAGCAAATGTATCTCAAACTGAATTTAAAATTATGAACTATAACGGCGAAGAAATAGCAAATATTACAGGCACAGAGCTTCTAATTGTAGGTAGTAATTATATAGACACATTCATTTATAGAGATAATCATACTTTAAAAACATATAAAATTAATATTGATGCTAACACAAACACAATGTATACAACCGAATTAATTCATCCAAATATTAACAGCAAAAATTCTCATTGGGTATTAGATGAAAACAATATGCTTTTCATTAATGATTATATATATCATAATAATCTAGATACCCCTATAGAGTATTATTTTTTTACAGCTTAGTAAATGTTATAAATACAAAGGAGCTTAATGAGTGAACAAATTTTTTACAAAGAAACGTAGTAAATCAATAATGATATGGATATGCATACTTTTTTTAATTTATCTTTATATAAAACCACATATTGTATCTACTTATGAAACACATATCCTAACAGAACTTAAAGTTGTAGATAATGGAGAAATAAATTTAATTGCCGAAAATGAATACTCCTCATTAGAAATTAAAGATTTGATCCCTAAAGAATACCAAGATTATGATTATAT
>CAYJEK010000057.1:0-11257 GCA_964369205.1 uncultured Oscillospiraceae bacterium
TTTCATTTTTTCTTTGATTCACTCTTTGAAATCTTGCTTTAAAAAACTAAATGTACCACATTTAGGAAGCTCGCCTATCCCTTAACTCCGTTTTTGGGATAGAAAATGGCTTCGCCATTAACAGCGAAAACAGAAGTTTAGCCTTGTACGATATGTGCGATATTGTCGGTATTTTTGGGTGTGGGTGGCATCCCTGAAATACCGTTATTATCGTACATATCGACTGCGATATACTCTAAGAAAATATGCTTTTCAGTCGCAACTCGCTTGTTCCTATAAGCAATATTATATTTGCTAAAAAGTATATCAGAGTTTGCGTTCAGCTTTCGAGAAAGCGCATTTGCCTTAACATCAATGCTTGGGTAATGTGATTTTAACTCATCTAACAGCGATGTTGCTGTGCCATTCCATTTGGGATTATCTGCTGTAATGAATTTGTCCAGTGCAACAAATAGTGGGTCATCGGAAGTGGCGACTTCATTGTCGCTATGGCTAAGTAACTCCCACTTACAAGCGTTAGAATTAAACTCTAAACGCAAGGTAATATTCTGTACATCTCGCCCTGTAATCATCATTGTTGCCCTGTCCTGCATACGGCTATCCTTTTGCAAAACAAACGCACCATCTGCACTGCCTACAATTCCGTTTGTACCGGAAATAGTATTGATTGCATCGTTGTCACCCTCTTTTCGTGTGTGATGGATAATGAGAAAAGTGACATCGTATTTATCGCCGATAGCCTTGATTTTGCCGATTACATCATAATCATCCGCATAGGCGAATTTGTCCTTTCCGCTTTTTCTTACCTTTTGCAGTGTATCAATTATGATGAGTTTCACATTTGGGTACTCGGTGATAAAGTGTGTGAGTTGCTCCTCAAGACCGTCACCGATAAATGCAGATTTCACAGTAAAATGTACAGGGCCTACTTCGTCTGCAATTTCATTTAATCGGTTTTGTAAGCGTCTGATGTTGTCCTCAAGCGCAAGATATAGGACTTCATTTTGAGCAGTTTCAAACTCCCACACAGGCTTTCCGAGTGAGATTTGGTTTGCAAGCCACAACACCATCCACGACTTGCCAATCTTTGATGCTCCTGCAAAGATAAATGTGCCTGTGGGTAAAATACGAGATATTATAGATTTTATCGGTGGTAAATCCATATCAAGTATTTCGGTTGCTGTGATAGTATTTAGTTTTTCCATTGTAAATTTTCCTCCTTTTCTTGTTTGTGTATTTAGTCTACAATAAATCGGACGATAGCATAAGTGAAGAACTAAAGAAAATTATTTTTGATAAAATTAATTCTCTATGTTATAATTATCATTAAGAGGTGAAAAGATATGTTTTTAGAAATAGAAAAACCCTATATTAAAGCCTACAAAGACGATAAAAATAGGGTAAGGTATTTTGTATATACAGACAATAGTGCTGTTATGCTTGATTTTGAGCATATCGGGGAGTTATTACTGCAATTTGTAATGGCAGATTTAAGTGCATATAAAATTGAAGTAGACACGATAACTACTACTGTGAATAGCATTGTTGGGAGTCGAAATGATGATTTAATGTTGTTTACTGTAGAAATATCTATTTATAGCGTTTGTGATAAGTTGCTCGAAATTTGCCCTGTATCAAGGTTTTATTTGCATGAGAAGCTTAATGAAGTATTTAAAAGTGAAAAAGAGTATGTAGAAAAATTAGTGCTTGCTTCGTCGTTTCTAAATAATATTTTAGTGTTGCAACAGATTTTTCAAACCGGAATTGAAATGTGTTGTGATGTTGACTTTGAAAAGCCTTTAGAGTCTACAACAGCAAGTTTTCTTGCTTTTTCCGCACTACATCCGGATTTTATGAATTATCATCTTATAACCGGAGTAGGGTGTGCGCCACTATACAAAGGCAAAATAGATTTTGATATGGTGGACTTCTTCGGTAAAAATGAGGGCAACTCTTTAGAATTTCAAAAAGAGTTGTTGCGAAAAATTGACACAGTAAACCCTGATGTAGCTAACATAACCGAATATGTACTGTTAAAAGATTTCACTGACTTTTTATACTTTGAATTTACTGAACTAATTAAAAGAGGGTTAAGGGCACGGAAGTGTAAAAATTGTGGTAAATACTTTGTCTTAAGAACCAAACACGAAACTATGTATTGTGATAGAAAAAATGCTGATGGGAAAACTTGCAAAGCAATAGGGAATAAAAAGGCTTATCTTGAAAAACTTCAAAATGACGAACTTTTACATAAATACGAACGAATGTACAAGGCTGCCCATGCTAAACGAGAGCGTTTGTCCGAAAGCGAAACCGGTTTTGATAGATTCCCTAATTTTGATAAAAGCTATTCGGATTGGTCTAATAATGCTAAAAAAATGCGTGCTGACTATATTGATGGCAGTATATCGAGAGATGATTTTGAAAAGTGGCTTATAAATGGGAAATGGCAACCTTGAATTGAATATCAACAAGGAAAAGCCAGGATACTCACCATAATTATGGGGTATCTTGGCTTTTAGTTTCAATATTAAATACTTCTCGACTGATACGATCATAAATACTTTGAATATTTGATTTTGCCGATTTTGCTCTATCGCTCTTTTCTTCAAAGTCTGTTTCATGGCGAATGAATTTTTTATATGACAATTCTTTCAAATGCGATAATTCTATAAACGAAATTTCATAACCATAAATTAAGCTATCAACAAATGCTTCGTACTCGCTTTTCGCAACATATCCCGAATAAACAAACTCTTGCATTTTCAATAAATACTGTTCTTCAATCAGCTTTTGTTTTGCTTTTGATAAATGTTCCATTTCTTTAATCATAGCATGAAGTTCTAAATATAAATCATCCAGTGTATTCGCTTTAGTATTCCCACTGGCATGAGCAATCTCATTTCTTGCATCAACGAATTTAGTCAAAGATGATATATTGTAACCTATTAACGCAAAAAGTTTCATAACATCTTTTTCTGCCATCAAACCAAATGAGTAGACTTTTAATTCTTCTATGTCTAAAAATTTATTAGCATCATCTTGCTTATACGGCTTTAAGCCAATCATTGCATCTAAATATCTACTTGGCATTATCTTTGCAATCGTCCAAGCTGTATAATTGACATAAGACATAAAAATTAAATATGCACTAAAATAAGCGAATTGATATGCACCAGCATCAACACACTTTAAAAGATTAAGCGCTAATTGCTCTAAATATGTATCGTGATTTACCTCTTGTTTATAAGCAATAGGTAAATATTTTTCCATTCGAACAAATTGTTCCTTTATATCATCTTCATTTCTCATTATATTTCCCACCCAAATTTTCTAATCTTTTTAAAACTTCTTTCGCCAATAATAAAATTTCTTTATTTGCAAAATGTTTTTGATAATTGTTATTCTGATTTCTATAGAGATTATCTCTCGGAAAATCAACAAACTTAAATTCCACAGATTCTATTATTAAAGGAAAAGTAATTGGAAAGCTAAATCCGCCAGTACGCTCATAACATTTAATAAATTCAATATCATGCTTGAGTTTGTTATTAGCATATCTTAATCCGCTAAAGAATGACTTCGTTTGCTCATCTAATACAATGTGCTCTGACTTTTCGATTCTTTCGAAATAATCTAATACCCAATGAATAAATGTGCCAACTCTGTAATTTACCTCTTTTTTTAAGATGTCAGAATTTAAGTTGTTTTTTGCCTTTGCAATCACATCTTCCATCTCAAGAAAACTGGTTTGTATAGCATACTCAAACATTTTTATACCTCGTCAACATCTACTCTTTCTATAATATCTTCCACAGTGCTTACAAATCTATGCTTTAACAAAACATCTGCCCAAACTCCGAACCTATCAAATTTGAGAATTTCAATATATTGCACATTTAGTGGAGTGGGGGATATTTGTTTTTTAAACGGTGAGGGTATCTTTTTTCTAATATTTTCTATTGCGGACACCGCATTTTGCAAGGCGACTATTGTCGCATATTTTTGCATTAACTCTTCATGTAATGATTGAGCGACCTCTACACTGCCAACTGCATTATGAGAAAGGCTGCTTATGGTATTTTCAATTTTCAGAGTATCAAGTGCTGCGCTTATATCATCAATCGTTTGTTTTGCTTGTATTATTTGCTCTGCTTGTTGTATTAGGTTGTTTTTGATATGAAGTTGTCCCATAAAACCTCCGTATATTTCTTATGAATTTTTACTGCCTTTTACAGATTTTATTCCTACACTTAATTTTTTGATTATATCTATAAATAATTTCACATCTTCCGATTTTATAACCATTCTTTGACCTAACGAAAACTTCATATCTCCGCTTTTATTGATGTACGAAGCATCTACTATTCCACCATTATGCTCAAATATATGTCTTTTTTGAAACATTACAGTAAGGATTTTAATTTCATTGCAGCTAATCCAATCGGTATAACTTTTACCACAGGCTTCTCGAAATAAATCACTTCCTTTTTCAATTATCTGAAAATCATTACTTCTAACTTTTTTGTTTGAAATTGATTTATAACAACTTTCTGCAAATTTTTGAAATGCTGAAACAATGTCACCTAAACTATTTTCAAGAATAGACCTGCACATACTAACAGCAATATCTTGATTATATGTATGAGTGAACATATCTTGCATTTGAGGCATCGATTCAATCATTTTGAAAATACCGTCCATCGAACTATCAAAGACATTCTCTACTATGTTCTGCCCACAACAAGGACAAAAATATGCTGTGCCAATTACGCTATAATTAACATCACAAACTGGACATTTAATTTCTTGTTCCCAATCACTACTTTGTCCAATAGGGTTATTGATAAAACTCACTTTTTTATCAGGTTTATAAGTGATTTTTACAAACTTGCTATTACGAGTGCTTTGTTCTAATTTTTTAAATGATTTATCCAATTCTTTTTGAGCATACGAGAGCGCATAGTTAGATGCAATTTCATGGATCTCATCTAACTGTTGCTGTGTATACCACTTATCAGAAGTATCAACATGGCCACACATTGGGCAGTAAACTGTTTCATCAGATACTTTATCTTTCCAATCTTCCATAAAAACTTTAAATGTAAACAAGCATTCTTCGTTCGGACATTCACGATCAAAGTATCCCTTTTCGTCAGAATTAAATGTAATAGGAATATTTATCATTTTTACTCACCCCTAATCTCTTATTCCTAAATCCTTTTGCATCAACATTATTATATACTCATAGTCATCAATCATCTGCTGAAAATCAAGTTTCTCTACATCTTGATAATTTACATTAAACTCACCGCATTTAATTGCGACTTCATCATTCCCATACAGCGCTATTCTGGGCATAAATTTTGCTGAATTTTGTATTCCTGTTATAAGATTTTGCGCTTGAATTAACGACAAATTCGTTTTTTGTTCATCAGTATAAGTTTCATTTTGCATTATCTCTGCCATTTGCGAAACTATAGCTCTAAATTCCATAAATTCAAGATATGCTACTTCTTTCTTAATTTTCAAATCTTTTTTATAATCTTCATCATATTGCAACTTAAACATTTTTTCTGCATGTTTATTATTTTGCCTATTTGATAAATATGTAGGTACAGCACCGACAATAGCACCGATAATCAATAGTACAGCCGGATTTTCTAAAAACTCCATTTATTCACCCCACACCTCATTTATTCTGTCTTTGATTTTTTGCTCAAAAATTTCTATTAGTCTTTTGGTTTGCTCAACTATTTGCATTTCCTCTTTAACCAATATCACTACTTGTTCTTGAGTATCAGCTGATATAAGTGGAAAAGGAATGGTTTTAAGTTCCTTTACAGAAACTACATTTTGTATTGCAGCACCTGATTGATTTGTAAAATAGCGTTTCTGAATTGGCTCACTTTCTAAATATATTTTAACAAATAGCGAATTTATATTTTCTTTTGGTGTCAATTTTAATAATGCCTGATTGATAATACCTTTTCTACTATCCGATGGTACAATAGCAATTTTACCCATTGTACCGGAACAACTAATAAGTAGATCGTTTTCAAAAACCTCAAATCTCAGCATTTTATTAAATTTTTCTTCATTGATAAAATATCTACCGAAGCTGAAATCATTGTTTATAGCATGATATTGTTCATAGACTAAATATCCGTCCTCTGCAAAAATCTCTTTTTTCAAGCTTCCACCAAATGGACCTCTAACAAAGTCACATACATTTTCAAGTTTCCCCATTTCCCATTCAGGGTCAATTTTAATGATTGGTTTATAATTATCAACTACTTGTTTCGCACCGTCAATTATTTTTTGATAACCCTCAATTTCTGCTATTATTTCTTCTTGTACTGAAAGCGGTGGGAGAGGAACAAAGCAATTCCTTACTAATTCACTATTGAGATTATTTACTACCCCACCAGTAGCTAAGCGTTGATATTCTTTGAGAATAATATCTGAACCAAGAATATAGCAAAGATATAGAGGATTAAATAATTGCTTGCTATTCTTTATAATCAACCAACCATCGTGCACACAGCCATCTATTGCCATAATATAGGGTTTTCCAAAGCTCATTGAATTCGACAAAATCAAATCACCCTTATATACATATCTTGATTTATCAGCACCTGCTTGTGTTATTTTTTCTTTTGTTGATGTTATATACAGAGATTCATCACTTCCATCGCCTATTTTAATCCAATTTACACCATTGTCATCTTCTGTTATAAAATCTTTTATTGGTCGAGGGGATGCACCTCGTTCAATTTCACAAACATCACCTAACCTTACCATCGGGTAATCACTATCAATAACTTGTGCCTGTTTATATCTATCTCCAACTAAAATATAATCCTGCTTTGAAATATCTTCTTTATTTGCCAAAGTTACAAGAGGATTTTCGGATACATCTTCACCGTTTTGATAAGCCTTAACTATATTGATAATGTCCTGTACTTCACTTCCTTTAATCTCTCTACGCTGTGCTCCTAAATCAAAACCATCGTTGCTCATTTTGACAAATAATATTTCGTCTTTTTGCTTCGCAAGAGTTTTATCAATTATTAGGATACTTGTTTTTACGCCACTATATGGATTAAACACCCCAGCTGGAAGTGATATAACAGCATACAAATTATTATCATCGACTAAAAATTTACGCAGCGATTTATAAGCATTTGCAGATTGAAACACAATTCCCTCCGGCACGATAACGCCAGCGCGTCCTGTGGGATTTAAATGTTCAGCAATATAATCAACAAACAAAACTTCCGCACGCTTTGCTTGTACTCTATAGCGATTGTGCGGTTGTATACCGCCTTTCGGTGTCATAAAAGGTGGATTTGCAAGAATAACATCAAAGCTATCATCCCATTTTTCTTCACTTGTCAATGTGTCATATTCATAAATCTGAGGTTTTGTGAATTTATGCAGATACATATTTACTCTTGCAAGACGCACCATGTCGGGAGAAATATCATATCCCTCAAAATTATTCGTCATTCGCTTTCTATCATCAGCAGAAAGAGTAGATTTTCCTCGTTCGTCTTTATTATCTCCTAAAATATGTTTGTATGCACTGATTAAAAATCCTGCTGTACCGCAAGCGGGATCAAGTATGGTTTCATTTTTTTTCGGGTCAACTATAGCCACAATCATATCAATTATATGTCGGGGTGTTCTGAACTGTCCTGCATCACCTTGACTTCCCATAATAGATAATAAATACTCAAAGGCATTACCCAAATCTTCACTATTGTCGTATGAAAACTCGGATATTTCCTTTAGAAACATATTCAAAGTATCGGGATCACGATAAGGAATATATGCACCTCTGAAAATATCACGGAATAACTGTGGTAAATTCGAGTTTGTCGCCATTTTTTCAATACCCTCTGCATATAAGTGCGCTCGTTCCGAACCACTGTTTTCCGACTGCATAATTTCAGTCCATGCGTATTTTTTATACTCATCGGTAAAGAATTGGCGTTCTCCCCATTCTGCACCTTCTAAATCCATATCGTCCATAAACTTATAAATCATAGCAATGGTGATTTGCTCCACCTGTGCTTTAGGGTCGGGAATTTTACCCACCAAAATGTCCCTAAGGGTATTGATTTTTCGCTTTATATCAAACTTTAACATAATTCCTCCTACATATATCTTGCTACTTGAATATTATCATTTACATAGTTTACAATATCAAGCATATTCTCTTTTCCAAGCATTTTTAGATCTGCCATTGTATAAGTGCTTATATCAGTACCAAGCAACTGATATTTTTTATCCTCTATAGCTCGACGCACATCTTTGTCCATGACATAAGTAAAGAAAAACTCCCTGATTTCATGATACTGCTCTTGAGGTATATGCTTAGTCAAAAGATAGCCTTCAAAGTCATCTTCCACAAGTTCTTTTTTAGTTTTGAAGAAAGGCAGTACCCCAAATATTTTATCAATAATTTCTCTAGTGCTTATTCTTCTGTCGCTTCCGATGGCGCGCCTTAGTTTATCCCAAGTGTAATACTCATTCGGCTTATTCATAATATTATCATCAATGTAGCTGATAACCGCCCTGTAATTCCCTTGCTCATATTGTTCTTTAGCTGTTGTGTCTTGCTTTACTTCATCTTCAAACTTCTCAAAATACATACGATCAATTTTCATTCCCTCAACACCGATTTTTGTTTCACTCATGCTTTTCAGTGGATCAGGAGCAAAGTTTTCAAAACCGTCTGCCTGTGGTGATTCGGCTTCAATATCAGAAGATTTTGATTGAGGTTTGGGAATCGGCAACTCCTCATCATAATTAAACTTTTCCTCAAAATACTCGCAGTTGCCAAAGAAGTCAAATAACTTGAAAGTTTCTTTTTCATGCTTATATGTAACTTCGTTTCCGTTTGCTTTTTCTTTATAGGAAAAGCTATATTTGCGCGTACCTCGCCCCTTAATCTGAATAAAGTCGGTTGGTGAGAATATTGGCCTAAGTAATCCAATGTTTAGTATATCTTGGCAGTCGTATCCTGTTGTCATCATTCCCACAGTTACACAAATACGAGTTTTAGAGGTTTTATAATTTTCTAAAAACTTTGTTGTTCCGCTTAGATTGTTGTTTTGGAAATTGATAGTATATATCTGAGCATCGGTAACATCAGAAGTGATTTGCATTGCAAAATCAGACTGATATTTATCCGGAAACATTTTATCAGCGTAAATATTTAAAAGTTGTGTGATCTTAGCTGCGTGTTTTCTGCTGACACAGAAAATAATCCCTTTGCCGATTTCTCCACTTATAGGGTCACGCATTGCATTGTCCATAAAGGCTTTAACAAGCACTTTATTGGTTTCCTCTGAAAAAAATTTCTTCTCAAAATCCTTTGCAAAATATGTTTCTTCCTCATCTTCTTCCTCTTTTGACAAAACAGAGTATCCTTCATCAGCTAATAGTTGTGTTGTAATATCGGTTCTCGCATCAACTACAGTAGGATTGATTAAGTAACCGTCTTTCACTCCATTTAAAAGCGAATAGCGATAAGTAGGTTCACCGCTTTCGCAACCAAAAGTTTTATAGCTGTCAAACAGTTGCCGTTTTTCCCATGCTCTCGGATCAGTGGAGCGCAGTTTATTTACATCAACATTTTTGATATAGTCTTTCGGTGTGGCGGTAAGTCCCAATTTATACCCTAAGAAATATTCAAATACAGCCCTATTGTTACCATTGATAGAGCGATGGCTTTCATCGGCAATAATCAAGGAAAAGTCAGTGGGGTTAAAATAGTTTTTATACTTGTTATTAAACATTAGAGTTTGAACAGTCGATACCACAATTTCTGCCTTGCGCCAATCATCAGTATTTTCTTTAAAAACAACTGTATGATAATCAGGTGTTAGATACTGAATAAAGTTCTTCTTTGCTTGATTTTCAAGTTCAATTCTATCTACTAAAAATAAAACTCTATTTGCATTTCCGCTGCGTAAAAACAAGCGAATAACAGCGGCAGATGTTAAGGTTTTTCCTGTTCCGGTAGCCATTTCAAACAGAAAGCGTTGATTGCCCTCTCTAACTGATTTTTGTAAAGCTTTTAAAGCGTTTATTTGGTATGGACGAAGCATGCGTATTCCATTATCCCAAAGATATTTACTTCGTGTTTCTTCATTGATATATTCGGGTGCATCAGCATATTGCGGATTTTTAACGACAGCAATATAATCCTCTTTTATTTCCTCGTTATATAATTTTGAGGGGTCAGCATTCATAGCTTTACTTTCCTTTAAGCTTTCGTAGCTTGGAAACACAGTAATTAGTTGAGGATTACCCTTATAGATATTCCAAAAGTAGTGTTGATTACCATTTGATAGAATTACATATTTTACAAAGAGAGATTTTGCATAATCTCGTGCTTGTTCTTTTCCAACCAAAGGGTCTTTATCCTCTGATTTTGCTTCTAAAACTATAAAAGGCTTACCCTCATTATTTAAAAGTAAGAAATCAACAAATCCGTTTTTCACTTTATCGAAATTTTCACCAAAGGCATCTACTTGAGATTTTGTCATTTTTACATTCGGTTCAAGTTGGATATTTGCGTAACCATTTTCATCATCAAAAAATCTCCAGCCAGATTCTTCAAGGAGTTTATTTATTTTTATGCGAGCTTTTGCTTCTTTGGCTTTCATATCATATTCTCCTTATCGTTATTTACAGGTATATAATCTACAATGTCAGCAATATTGCAGTCTAATTTCTCGCAAATCTTTCCGACAATATCCATTTTCACAGATTCACCCTTAGACAAGCGAGCCATAGTATTAGGACTTAGCCCTGTCAGCTCTCTTAAATCTGTTTTAGTCATATTCCTATCTATTAGCAATTTCCACAGCTTGTTGTAAGTAAAAGCCATATAAACACCTCCGTTAAATACTATAAATACATTATACCACCTATTTATCAATAAATCAATACAAAATATATACTTAGAGGGATTTATTTTATATATAACAAAAAAACGACACTACAATCATGCAGTATCGCTTAAATATAATACTATTCATTTCTAAACAGGAAACACATCCGATTCCCTAACATGTTTATAAAGTGTATTTTCTTCCTCGCACCTTATATCATAAGATACTTCCTCATTCTGTCCGAATGTTCCATTGGCATCAATAATATAAATTTCACCTATTTTTTCTTCTGCACTATTGAACATAAACCTAACTTTTTGCCCCTTGCTATATTTAGGATTACCAAT
>CAYJEK010000058.1:0-11206 GCA_964369205.1 uncultured Oscillospiraceae bacterium
GATAAAAAAAGTAAAGCTTACATCTCAAGACATTATAAAAATAAAAGAAACTGTTCCAGAAATATCAATATTAATAAAACAAATTCAAGTAATTTTTGGTAGTACTTTAAATGAAAAAAGTATTATAAAATTTGTTGAATTGTTTTTAGAGGAAAATATTCCAATAGATGCAATTATCACACTTTCATATTATTATAATACTATTTATAAGCAAAACCCTAATTATATTGTAAAAGTTGTGTCTTCTGCTAACAAAAAACATAAATTTTCAAGTGGAGAAAAAGCTGAGGAATATATAGAATTAATAGAAAATAGAGAAAAACAACAAAAAGAAATTGCAAATTTATTTAATTGTAGTAGTGATAGCTTTAATACGGCTGAAAAAACTATTATAAATTCTTGGTACGAAAAATTAAATTTTTCTTTTGATATGATAGAAAAATCTTTTGAAGTTGCAGGCAGTAATGCTGATATTAAATACTGTAATGGTATTTTAAAAAATTGGAATAGAAAAAAATATAAAACTATTCTTGATTTAGAAAAAGAAGTTTTAAACATTCATTCTTCAAATGATAAAACAGGTATAGCGCCTGAAAATGATTTACTTTTAAAAGCCGCTTTATCTGTTCCAAGCTTTTTAGATAATGAATAATTTTTGATTTTTTATAATAAAAATAATACAGGGGGAAATTTTAATTATGGCTGAATTTAATAGTTTGTTTTTTGCAAATGAAGTTTTAGAAAAAAGAAAACAACAATCATTTTTTGATTTACAAAAAAGAAAAGAAGAAGTTTTTAAATTAATTCCTAATTATCAAGATTTAAGCTATGAAATAACATCGCTTGGTGCCTCTTTAGTTTTAGCAAAAATGCATAAAGATGAAGAAACTGCTAAAAAATTAAAAACCGAAATAGATTTACTAGATGAAAAACAAAACGGACTGCTTATTTCAAATGGATTTTCAAAAGAATATTTAAAAGAGTGGCCCTTTTGCACTATTTGCAAAGATAGCGGTTATTTTGAAGGAAAATTATGTTCTTGTATGGTTAAAGAAAATGCCGCTCAAAAACAAAAATATCTCTCATCCTTATCTCCTATGCCTAAAAAAGATTTTAGTAGCTTTGATTTAAATTTATATCCAAACGTTGTGAATGAAGATGGCACAAACACTTTTAATCATATGAGTAAAATCTTAAATTTCACAAAAGAATACTCCGATAAATTTACAACAAATTTTAAAGGTATATTAATGATGGGGACATCTGGCCTTGGAAAAACACATCTTGCTTGCTCTATTGCAAAAGAGTGTATGGAAAAAGGCTTTTCAGTTATTTACACTAGCAGTCAGGCTTTATTTAATACTATTGAAGAGGCTAAATACTCAGATAGCGAACTTTTAAAAAGTATTAGTGAATGTGATTTATTTATTTTAGATGATTTAGGCAGTGAATATTTAACTCATTATTCAATCGCAAGCTTTTATAATATAGTAAATAATAGAACAATTAAAAACTTGCCAACTATTTATACTTCTAATTTAAAAACACAAGATGCAATTTATAAAAAATATCCAGAGAAAATAGCCTCTAGAATACTAGGCCAAAATCATATACTTATTTTTAAGGGTAATGATAATAGATTAAAATAAAAAAATGGACTTTAAAAAGTCCATTTTTTTTATTTACTTTATAATTTTATTTAATTCTGTTAATAGCATTCTCATAAATAATACTATTAATAACACACCTGAAACAAACAATGTTCGAAGGCCAATCATTCTTCCAACTACTGAAACACCTATAACGACTATAACAGCAAAACTAGCACTATATATTAAAAAATTTATAATATTTTCTTTTGATTTATTAGAATATAAAATCAGTAATGCCATCAATACTACTATAAAAACAGCAATAAAACTTGAAATCCATTGAAAGACTGAAAAACTAATTTGAACGGGAAACCCTGGCATATAATTAAAAATATATGCACTTAGATTAACTACCAAATCATTTGGAAAAAATATATACTCACATAATTTTACAATATTTAAAACTACAAAATATGTACAAGGAATATATGTTAACATTTTAAATAATTTTGCATTTCTATTCCTGCTTATCTTATTTTATTTTCACATTATATCACGGCTTGTCTATAAAAGTCAAAACTTGAAATCAGATATTAAATATGTTAATCTATAATAAGCAGAAATTAATATTATACATTTATATTAATCTGCTTTGAAAGGAAAATGATATTCATGGACAAAACCTCAAACTTAAAATCAATATATCTTCTAAGTCTATTAATTGGTGCTATTATTTTTATTGCAATTTATGGTTTTGCCCCTTTAGATGTAACTTGCGATGCTTGGATATTAAATTCATATATCGAAACAGATATCACTCAAAGATACGCGGGCTGGCTTGCATATAGAAATGCAGAAAACTTTCTACCGCTTACATATTCTGAATTTATTTGTTTTCCTTTAGGCGATTATGCCTCTCTTGCCGATAGCATACCACTAGCTATGATATTTTTTAAATTTTTAAATCCTATTTTACCTAATGTTTTTCAATTTGAGGGTATTTTAGTTTTAATTAATTTTATGCTTCAAGCTTATTTTGCTTCAAAGCTTATAAGTATATTTACTAGTAATAAATATTTAATTTTGATTTCAAGCGCTATATTTTGCTTTTCACCTATTTTCCTCGAGAGAGCTTTTAGACACACCTCTCTATCTTTTCATTGGCTTTTAATCGCCATTTTGTACCTGTATTTTAAAGAAAGAAAATACATTGATACCTATGTCTCATTAAAAATGTTAGCTCTTTGTGTTTTATCTGTTTTTATTCATTTATATTTTACACCTATGCTTATTGGCATATTTTTAGCATATGTTTTAGATAAACACTTTAAAAAGAAAACATTTTCTAAAAACATAATTAATTTTATTTTAAGTATTGCTTTTTGTTTGTTTTCAGCATTTAGTCTTGGGCTATTAAATATCGGAACTGGTAACACTTCTGGTTACGGTAGTATGGGTATGAATTTAAATGCTCTTTTTAATCCAGTAAGTTTAGGCTCTGATTGGTGGGTTGCAGGAAAAGGCCAGATAGATTGGTCTATTATTCTTCCTATAAGGGCACTTTCTGAAAATAATCTTGAAAGTTTTAACTATTTAGGTTTTGGTATTTTATTGTCTCTATTCTTTGTTTTTATATTTTGTGTATTCGTTTTCTTAAAAAACAGATCTTTAATATTAACTTTCATTAAAACTCACTTATTTTTAATTTTATTTTCACTATTTTCATTCTTTTTTGCTATTAGTAATAGAGTTTATGCTTTTAGCTATAAAATAATAGATATTCCTCTTCCAGATTTTCTAGAAGGAATTTTTAATGCTTTTCGCGCAAGTGGCAGACTTTTTTGGTCGGTTAATTATATATTGGTTTTTATCGCTATACTATTTATAATTTTACATTTTAGTAAAAATGAAAAATTATCTATTTTATTATTAAGCTTTGTTTTATTTATTCAAATAATAGATTTAATCCCTGCCTTATTAGAAAAACATAATTCATTTGATAATTATCAAGTTTTATATAATCAAGAAACAGCTGATAATTTCATTTCAAACATAGATACTGATAATGTAATTTTTCTTGAAATTATAGAAAATCGATCATTAAATGCATCTTTATTAAAAGAGAGCATCTCTAGTAATCTACTTTTAATTAATAGAGACAACTATAAAATTGAGGAAATGCAAGAAGTAATAAATTTAGTTAGAGCTGATTTAATGAATAATATATCAACATATGAAAACTGCACTTATATAACAGCTGATATTGAATTTATAAACAATTTAAAACAAAATAATTATTCTAATATTTCTATAACTCAATTAGAAAATTATTACTTCATAAATTTTAGAGGATAATTAAATGAATTTTTTAAAAAAGTATCAAAAAGAAATTGCTTTAATATTATATTTAATAGCTATTTTTTCAATGGCTTTCACTTTTTCTATTGAAAGAATAAATGTATCCGACTATGTTTCTATAAACGGAGATTTTCAAAGCTACAATGTTTTTAGAAGAATATTAGACGGGCAAACCATGTATGTGGATTTTTCAAATTATATTGGAATTGCACCTGTTGTAATTAACTTACCTTTTCTTGTTTTTTTCAACACATTTACAGGTAGCTTATTTATAACTAACTTCACTTCACTTTTAGTTTTTTGTACAGTAGTTACAATTTTATTTTATTTAATTACTAAAAACTTATATGTTTCTTTTGCTGTTTCTGCTTTTTTACCAAAGTTTATATCTTCTCAAATCTTACTGCGAGTTTTAGGTCCAACTTATGGCTTTATTTATACTCAAAGATTTACTGATTTATTCACTCCTTCAAATTCAATGCGATCTATTCGCTCTTTTTTACCCGTATTATTAATTATTTTATATTTTATTTTTAAAAAGCTTTCTAAAAACAAATATGATTTACTATTACTTTTAAAAAACAATAAATTTATTTTTATTTTAGGTATTGTTCAAGGTGTATTTATATTATGGAGTAACGATTTTGGATTTGGTGTGATAGGCGCTGTTACTATTATACTTATTGCTATGCAGTTATTTTATTATAAAGAAAAATTCATTATTTTTATAAAAAGATTTTCTTTTTACATTGCAGGGATTTTTATAGGTTTATTTTTTATCACAACTCTTATAACTAAAGGACAGCCTTTAGTTTGGCTTCAATCTGTTATAAATACAAGTGAATATCAGTTTTTTTATTTTTCTGGAGGCGGTAATTTACTGCCATATATATTCAGCAATACAGTTTTACTAGCATATACGTTTTTATTTATATGTTTCTTATTATATTTTTTATATAAATTAATGAAAAAGCAAGTAACTGAAAGTGATATATTATTAGTTTTTATAATCCTTAGTATTTTAGCAGCTACTTATATTTATATTCTTGGTGGCAGTGGATATAATTTAAGAGAACCTTTAGAAGTTTATTTAATTTTATTTGTTGTAGCCTTTTTAATAAAATTTATCTTTAAACTTTTAAATTCTAAAATCAACTTAATAAATGGGCTAATAGCTGTGTTTTTAGGACTATTATCTATCTATTATCTATATCAAGCCGTATCATTTCAACCCAACCATCAAGGAGCTTATAGCCCGCAACTTGGCGGATACACAACTTTTGATAAAGCTATATTTAAAGCTAGTGATTACGTGGGTGATAAAAGTGTTTTTTCATTATATTCCACTGGGCTTGAAGTGCAATTAAATACATTCAATCCAACTGGCTATGATTATATAATACACGCTTTAGGCGATGATACACAAAAAGAATATGTAGAAATTTTTAAAAATGAAGATTTTGACTTTGTTCAAACACCTCGTATGGATTTGGGCATATGGCTAGCTAATCAAAATTGGTATTTCTTTAGAGAAATGATATATAATTACGAAAAAGATTTCCAAACTGAATATAGCTGGATATGGAAAAAAGCTGATATTGATGAAGTTGAGGCTGATGTAGAATACACATTAAATAGGCTATCTGATTCTAGCATTGAAATAATTTGTACTAGTGATAATACTGATGATTTTATAGCTGAATTCCAAATCACTTACACAACAGAATTTGAAAATGCTTGGTATAGTTTTTTAACGCTCAGCAGAAAAGCGGCATTTCTAAACACCAATATTACTTTTGATAAGGATGTTTCATCTGGTATAGCCTTGCCTGATGAATCCACTCAGTATATGCCTATTAAAATGCAAAATGGAAAAGGTATAGCTACTCTTTCGGGTGTTTATGGTGATGGAATAAAGATAGATATTCTTGATATTGAATTTTCAAGAAATTATCCACCTTTATATGTTATAGAATAAAATTTATTTTAATTATAAAAAAATCGAGCTAAAGCTCGATTTTTTAATTTCTATATTTCGTCGATTTCGCCCTTACTATCCATTTTTAAATAAGCATTTAAAAACCCTTCTATATACCCATCCATAACCATATCAACTCGCCCATCTTCATATCCTGTTCTATGATCTTTAACTAAGGTGTATGGCATAAACACATAGCTTCTTATCTGGCTTCCCCAAGCTATCTCTTTTTGCACTCCTTTAATATCTTCTATTTTTTCTAGATGTTCTCTTTCTTTAATTTGTGCAAGTTTACTTCTTAGCATTTTCATTGCAAACTCTCTATTTTGAATTTGACTTCTTTGAGTTTGGCAAGACACCACAACCCCTGTTGGAATATGAGTTATTCTTATAGCACTCTCTGTTTTATTAACGTGTTGACCGCCAGCCCCAGATGCCCTATAAGTATCAACTCTTAAATCTTCGCTATTTATATGCACTTCAACATCTTCATCAATTTCAGGCATAACTTCGCATGATGCAAATGATGTATGCCTTCTGCCTGAGGAATCAAAAGGTGAAATTCTAACTAATCTATGAACTCCATTTTCTCCTTTTAAAAAGCCGTAAGCATTATTTCCCTCAACTGAAAATGAAACTGACTTTATCCCAGCTTCATCTCCATCAAGATAATCAATAACACTTGTTTTATAGCCTGCCTTTTGGCAATATCTTGTGTACATACGATAAAGCATCTCTGCCCAGTCTTGACTTTCAGTACCACCGGCTCCTGCATGAAGAGTTATAATAGCATTTTTTGCATCATACTCTCCCACTAAAAGGGTTGAAAGTCTTAAATTTTCTATATTCTTTAATAATGTTTCACTTGTTGTTTTAATATCATTTTCTAAATCTTCATCCTCAAGCTCTTCATATAAAGCTAAAAAAGTTTCTAAATCACTTTGAAGAGATATTATTTTATCTACCCCTTCTTTTTTATCTTTTAAAATTTTTATTTTAGAAAAAATCTCAGTTTGTTTTTCTTTATTCGACCAAAAGTTTTCCTCTTGGGTGTGCATTTCAAGTTCATCAATTTTTTCTTGTAAAACATTATAATCAACTGCATCTTTTAAATCTTTAATTTCTAAAGTTGCATCATTTACTTGCTTTTTATATTCATCAACTAAAATCATTTTAATCTTCCCTTTATTTTTTCACATTTTTATTTTATTATATATATATTATATCAAAACTTTTTATCTAGTAAAGAGTAAATAATAAATCTTTACTATTTTGATATAATAAGTTATAATTAAATTTAGCTTATATTAATGTATCAATTAACTTCTAAGCTAATTTCTCTATATTTAGAAAGGAATATTTATACAATTTATGTTCAATTATACAAATGTAAAATGTGATGTTTGTAATGAAGCATTTACAAAAGATAGCGATATAGTTGTTTGTCCTATTTGCGGAACACCTCATCATAGACATTGCTACAAAGAACTTAGTCACTGTGTTAATATTAATAAACACAAAGACGGGTTTGAGTGGGAAAATCCTAATGACAAAAAAATAGAACCACAAGTAGAATTAAAAACCGAAAAAATGTGCAAAACTTGCCAAAGAATAAATGCTGGCGATGCTGAAAATTGCAATTTCTGTGGGGCTAGTTTTATAGAAGATAATCAAAACCAAAACCCTGAAACTATGATGAATGATAATAAAACTATTCCTAATGTTTCAACTCCTTTTCCAAAATCACCACTTGATTTTATTCAGCAGTTAAACAATGATTTGAGTAGTGAAATTGATGGAGTATTAGTTAAGGATATTGCTATATATCTTGGGCCTAATGCATATGATTATATAAGAAAATTTAAAAAAATGCAGGATAATCCTCGTTATCGTCCGTTTTGTTTGGCTGCTGTTTTTTTTGGCTGGCCATACTTTTTATATAGAAAGATGTGGAATATCGGCCTTGCTTCTCTAATTATTTCACTAGCTGCTTCAAATTATTTAAATAAAGGACTTGTAAACCCTCAGCTTTTTTATGATGATCCTTTAATGAGCTTTGTTGCTATAGGAATTTTAGTTTTTTCAGTAGCTCTTGGATTCATTGCTTATCCGGCTATGAAAAAGAAAACGATTAATGATTTAATAGAAATAAAAGCTACAACTTCTTCTGATGAAGATTATTATAAAGAAATTTCTAAGAAATCTGGTCCTAGTAAAATAGTTTTAACTTTAGGCCTTTTCTACTGGATATATTTACTATTTTTTATGTAAACACTAACAAAATTTTAGGAGAATAAATTTATGATTAAAAAAGCTGTTATCCCTGCCGCTGGATTTGGAACAAGAGTGTTACCTATGACAAAAGCTATTCCAAAAGAAATGCTACCTATCGTTGATAAACCTAGTATTCAATATATTATTGAGGAATGTGTAAAAAGTGGTATCACTGATATTTTAATTATCACATCTCGCAATAAAGACTCTATTGAAAATCATTTTGATAGATCTCCAGAACTTGAGAATGCTCTTGATAAACCAGGCAAAGAAGATATTTTAGAAGAAGTAAAATCCATTTCAAACCTTGCTAATATATACTATTTAAGACAAAAAGAAGCAAAAGGCCTTGGGCATGCTATTCTTTGTGCAAAAGAATTCACAAAAGATGAGCCGTTTTTAGTTTTATATCCAGATGATGTAATTTTTTCTAAAACACCTGTTGCACAACAATTAATCAATGCTTATAATGAGCATCAAAAATGCTGTGTTGGAATTAAAGATGTTCCTCTTGAAATGATTAGTAAGTATTCATCTTTAAAAATTGATAACATTAAAGATAATCACTACAATGTTACAGATATGATAGAAAAACCAAAGCTTGGAGATGAATTCAGCCTTTATTCAATTCTTGGAAGATGCCTCTTAAACAAGGATATATACCCTATTTTAGAAAACACTACTCCTGGTGCAGGCGGTGAAATTCAATTAACTGATGCTATGGCAGTACTCGCTAGAGAAAACAAGATGGTTGGTGTTGATTTTGAAGGAAAAAGATATGATATGGGTAATAAACTTGGAGTTTTAATGGCAAACGTTGAACAAGGTTTAAACCATAATGAAATAGGCGAAGATTTTAAAAACTACTTAAAAGATTTAGTAAAATCATTATAACTTTATGTTACTTAATAATAGACTAATGTTTATTCATTAGTCTATTATTTTATTATACTTGACTTTTTTTATATCTTTTGTTATAATTAGTTGCTATTTAAATTTAAGTAGCATCCTTGCTCTATAAAAAATTATAGGGCCTAAAGTCCAAAAGGAGGTAAAAAAGATGAACAAATACGAATCACTTGTTGTTATCAGCACAAAGCAAGAGGAAGATGGTATCAAAGCTCTTGTTGAAAAATTCAAAACTTTAATTGAAGCTAACGGTAACCTAGTATCAGTTGATGAATGGGGTAAGAAAAAACTTGCATACCTAATCAACAAAGAAGCTGAAGGCTATTATGTTTTATTCACATTTGAATCAAACGCAGCTTTCCCTGCAGAACTTGAACGTGTATTTAAAATCACTGAAGGTCTACTGCGTACAATCGTTATCGCTCTTTAATTTTAGGAGGTATTTAAAATGAATGTAGTTTGCTTAGTAGGTAGATTAATTGCTGATCCTGAACTTCGTCAAACGCCACAAGGCACTAGTGTTGTAAGTTTTGCTGTTTCAGTAAATCGTTCAACTAAAGGTGATGATGGCTACTACAAATCTGATTTAATCAATTGTGTAGCTTGGCGTCAAAGCGCTGAATTTATATCAAAGTATTTCCGTAAAGGCAATATGATTGGTATAAACGGCTCTATTCAAACAAATCAGTATCAAGACAAAGAAACTGGCAAAAACAGAACTTCATTTGATGTTTTAGTTAATAACACTTATTTTGTTGAGAGTAGAAACTCTTCTCAAAATACTAATACTAACTTTCAAAGACCAAATGAAACTATGAATACCCCAAATTTTGAGCAAAAAAGCTCCCCTTCTTCATTCTCTACAGGAGATTTTGATGATTTCACAGCTATCGCTAGTGACGAGGGAGACTTACCGTTTTAGTTTTTAAGAAAGAGAGGAATTTTTAATATGGAAAGAAATGATAGAGATTTCAAAAACAGAAATGTTAAACGTGGCCGTAAAAAAGTTTGTAGCTTTTGTATGGATAAAGTAGAAGTAATCGATTATAAAGATACTGCTAAATTAAGAAAATATATTTCTGAAAGAGGAAAAATCGTTCCAAGACGTGTTACTGGTTGCTGTTCTCAACACCAAAGAGAATTAACAGTTGCTATTAAAAGAGCTCGTCATGTTGCGCTTTTACCATATGTAAACAACTAATTTTAAAACACCGAGTAATCGGTGTTTTTTATTTATTAAATTTATACAAAATTCTTGTATTTTCTTTGTTGACATTTCTTATTAAGTGTGGTAATATTAATTACATAATTTAAAAGTTGATAGAGGCGCAGTCAAAATTAGTAGCTTTTTGAGAAGACATTCTATGAAAAAAGCAAAAGGTGCGATTGCCGAAACAAATAAATAGGTATATTTATTTGTTGGTATAATAATTAATAGTTATTATACTCCCATTTCAAAATGGAGGAGCTATCGATGACAACCTATTTCAAAATTTGAAAGTTGCATCGATGCGATGCAGCTTTTTTTTAATTTTAAGAAAGAAATAGGAGAAAGAAAAATGGCAAATTCAGTTCAAAATCTTCAATCAGAAGAAACAAATTTAAAAAGAGAGCTTGGTCTCTTTGATGGCGCAAATATCCTTATGGGCATTATGGTAGGTAGTGGTATCTTCTATATAGGCTCTTATGTACTTATTAGAAGCGGTATGTCTTTAGGGCTTGCTCTTCTTGTTTGGCTTCTTGGCGGTGTTGTTACTTTAATTAGCGGTCTATGTTATGCAGAGCTTGGTGCTATGATGCCAAAAGCTGGCGGTAGATACATATATTTAAGAGAAGCTTATGGTGAAGGTCTTGCATTTACATCTGGATTTTCAAGCTTTATTTTAGGGAGTTGTGGCTCATCTGCAGGTATTGCAGTTGCACTAGTGGCTTCTATGAATGCAGTTATCACTCTTACAACATTTCAGTCCCAGCTTTTAGCCTCAGCTATAATAGTTTTTTTAACTATCGTTAATATTTTTGGGGTAAAACAAGGTAAAGTAGTTCAAAATATTTTCACTGTTGGAAAATTAATCCCTATTGGAATTATCCTTTT
>CAYJEK010000059.1:0-10283 GCA_964369205.1 uncultured Oscillospiraceae bacterium
GACATCGGCTACGTAAAGGCGTAGTATATTACCGCAAAGGGGATTAGAAATGGAAGAAAAAAATATTATTAGTTTGAAAGACATTGTTGTGGATTTCGGCGGTGAAAACGTATTGAGTGGTTTATCACTTGATATAAAAGATAAAGAGTTTGTAACTTTACTAGGGCCTAGTGGCTGTGGTAAAACAACAACTCTAAGAATTATCGGAGGGTTTTTATCACCAAAGTCAGGCAGTGTTTTTTTTGATGGCAAAGACATTGTGAATCTGCCTCCTTATAAAAGAGAGGTAAACACAGTATTTCAAAAGTATGCACTTTTTTCGCATTTGAATGTGTTTGAAAATGTTGCTTTTGGATTAAGACTGCAAAAACTACCAGAAGAAGAAGTTAAAACAAGGGTTTTAGAAATGCTTGAAATTGTAAATCTTCGTGAGTTTGCAAGAAGAGATACAACAACTCTTTCAGGTGGTCAGCAGCAAAGGGTGGCTATAGCGAGAGCTTTAGTAAATCATCCTAAAGTTTTACTTTTAGATGAGCCTCTTGGAGCACTAGATTTAAAACTTAGAAAAGAAATGCAAACAGAACTTAAAAGAATTCAGCAATCATTAGCAATAACATTTGTTTATGTAACTCATGATCAAGAGGAAGCTTTAACTATGAGTGATACCGTTGTCGTTATGAAAGATGGTATTATCCAGCAAATCGGCTCACCTACTGATATTTATAATGAGCCTATAAATGCCTTTGTGGCAGATTTTATAGGTGAGAGTAATATAATAGATGGGATTATGGTTAAGGACTTTTTAATTGAAATAAACGGAACACAGTTTACCTGTGTTGATAAAGGGTTTAATTCTAATGAGCTTGTAAATGTTGTTATTCGTCCTGAGGATATAGAAGTAGTACCAGCTGTTCAAGGTGCACTTCAAGGCGTTGTAAAAAGCGTTGTATTTAAAGGTGTTCACTATGAAATAACAGTGGAGCAGGGAGGTTTCGACTGGCTTATCCACTCAACTCAAATTCAAGAAGTTGGCAGTTTAATAGGAATGAATATTGGTCCTGAAGAAATTCATATTATGAAGAGAATGAGGGACTAAAATGAATAGAAAACATGTTAGTTCACCATATTTACTATGGATGATGGTATTTATATTTGCCCCACTATGTCTTGTTGTATTTTTTGCATTCACAACAACTGATGGCGCATTTACTCTAGCGAATATTAGCGATTTATTTAAATACACAACAGTGTTTTTTGATAGTATAATGCTTGCAGTTTATGCAACTATTATATGCCTTATAATGGGCTATCCAATAGGATATATGCTTTCTAGAATGAAGGCGATAAATCAAAAACTTATGCTAATGCTAATCCTTGTTCCTATGTGGCTTAATTTCCTTTTAAGAACATATGCTTGGATGAGTCTTTTAGAAAATAATGGTTTAATAAATCAGCTTTTAGGCCTTATTGGTCTTGGCCCTTTTGAAATGATAAACACTAGTGGTGCGGTGGTTTTAGGTATGGTTTATAACTATCTGCCGTTTATGATTATGCCACTATATGCAACAATGGTTAAAATAGATTATTCATTAATTGAAGCATCGCAGGATTTAGGCGGAAATATGTGGCAAACATTAAGTAAGGTGTTTTGGCCATTAAGTATGCCAGGGGTTACAACAGGGATAACAATGGTTTTTGTTCCATCATGTTCAACTTTTATTATATCAAGAATGCTAGGCGGCGGCGACACATTAATGATAGGTGATTTAATCGAACTTCAATTCCTTGGAAATTCATACAATCCAAACCTTGGCTCTGCTATGGGGCTTGTTTTAATGGTTTTAGTCTTACTGTGTATGAGTATCACAAACGGCTTCGTTGACGAAGATAGCGAGGTGATGCTATAGTGAAATTTTTAAAGAAATTTTATTGGGCATTTATTCTTGCCTTTTTATACATACCTATATTTGTAATGATTACTTTTTCATTTAATGAATCAAAAAGTAGAACTGTTTTTACAGGATTTACAACACAATGGTATTTTGAATTGTTTAATAATGATTTAGTAATTGAAGCTTTATTCACAAGTTTATTTGTTGCTATAGTTTCAGCAGTAGTTGCAACGGCGCTTGGAACACTCGCTGCTGTTGGAATAAATTCAATGACAAAAATGCAAAGGGCAGTGGTTATTAATATAACATATATGCCAGTTGTGAATCCAGAAATTGTAACGGCTATTTCAATGCTATTACTTTTTGGAATATTAAAAGATTTATTTGGCCTTGAGTATGGCATTGTAACTCTTTTAATTTCTCATATAACATTCTGTGTACCTTACGTAGTACTTTCAGTACTTCCTAAAATTCGTCAGATGGATATGAGAGTTTACGAGGCTGCTTTAGACCTTGGATGTAATCCAAATAAAGCATTCTTTAAAGTTGTAATACCAGAAATTATGCCAGGTGTTGTAACAGGGTTTTTAATGGCACTTACTTATTCTATGGACGACTTTGTTGTTTCATACTTTAATGGTGGCCATGCACAAACCTTACCGGTGGTTATCTATTCTATGACAAGAAGAAAAGTTAGCCCTGATATTTATGCATTATCAACGATTATATTTGCTGTAATACTTACGATACTATTAATAGTGAATATAAGCGATGTTTTAAAAGAAAAAAAATTACAAAAACAAAAATAAGGAGGAAACTATATTGAAAAGAATAGTTAGTTTAGTTTTAGTAGCAATAATTTTATTAGGTGTTATTGTAGGTGCTGCAATGCCAGCTTTTGCAACAACAGCAATGCCAGCAGTGGCAGGTCCTGAGGGAACTCAAAATTCAGAAATGCCAGAAGGCGAATACGACTGGGAAGCTTTAAAAGATGAGGGAATCACTTTAAATGTTTTTAACTGGGGTGAATATATTTCAGACGGTAGCGAAGGATCACTTGATGTTAATGAAGCATTCACTGAATTAACAGGTATTGAAGTAAACTATACAACATTTGCTTCAAACGAAGAAATGTATACAAAAATTAAAAGTGGTGGCGCGAGCTATGATATATTAATTCCATCAGATTATATGATAGGAAGAATGATAGAAGAAGATATGCTAATGCCACTAGATTATTCATTAATTCCAAATATGCAATATATGAATGAAGCTTTTTTAAACGGTCCATTTGATCCAAATAATGAATATTATGTGCCATACACATGGGGACTTGTTGGACTTATTTACAATACAACTATGGTTGAGGGCGAAGTTACAAGCTGGGATTCTTTATGGGACGAAAACTATGCTGGAAATATTTTAATGTTTAATAACAGCCGTGATGCTGCTGCTATTGCTCTTTTAAGAGCTGGACAGTCATTAAATCCAGAAAGTAGCGAAGATATAGCTGTTGCAAAAGAAGGACTATTAGAGCAAAAACCAGTTGTTCAAGCTTATGTAATGGATGAAATTTTTGATAAAATGGGTGGCGGTGAAGCTGCATTTGCTCCATACTATTCAGGTGATGCTGTTACTATGATAGATGATAATCCTGATTTAGCATTTGTTATTCCAGAAGAAGGAACAAACTATTTTATCGACGGACTCGTTATTCCAAAAGATTCTCCAAATGCGCAAGCAGCTCATATGTATATAAACTTTATGTGTGAGACTGATATAGCTTTAGCTAATGCTGAATATATAGGTTATGCAAGCCCACACACAGCAGCTGTTGAATTATTAGATGAAGAAACAAGAAATTTAGAATTCTTATATCCATCAGAAGAAACTCTAGCTAACACAGAAGCATTCTCAGTTCTTTCAGCTGAACTTTCATTAGAACTTGATGAAATGTGGAGTGAAGTTAAAGCTTATAGCGAAGATAGTCAAAATTCATTTATGCCAGTATTAGTAGTAGTTGGTGTAGTTGCAATAGGTGTTATCTATGCTTTAAGAAGCAAGAAAAAGAAAAAATTAGATTACTAAAATAAAAAAACTCCGCCAATTGGCGGAGTTTTTGTTTTATATTTGTGATAGTTTATCAATTAAAATTTCAGCATTTTCTTTTTGAGTTTTTATATCAGCACCGACACTATTATTCATAATAGCTATTTTTATTACTGCATCTTTTGTTGTAAGATTTATAACACTTCTTCCAGGTATTAAACTTTTTGCCATTTTTAAAATAAATTAGTTGTGTTAATTATTAAATCAGCTTTTTCTCTTACACTGCATTCATTAAAAAATAAATCTTCAAGAGGAATCCATTCATTTTTAAATTTATTAAGCATAAACTCATTACTTCTTTTTAAAATTCTATCAAGCTGTGTTTTTCTTTCAACATCTAAAAAGATTTTTAAATCATAGTAGCTATTTAAATTATCATTATGAGAATAAACTCCCTCAACAAAATTTAGTTTTTTTACTTTTGTTACTTCGCTTTTTTCTTTTTCTCCTGTTTTACAAGAGTAAATATCGAAAATAAACTCTTCTTTTTTAGATAGCGGTAGTAGTACCTCTTCTAGAAATCTCTCATGGTCAACATTTGCGCCAGGAGTTTCTAATCTTTCTTTTGTTTTTCTTTCAGGAGAAAGGAAAAAATCATCCATATGAAAAATATTGCAATCATACTTTTGGCTTAAAAGATTAGATAAATAAGATTTACCACCGGCACTAGGCCCGTCTATTGCGATAATTAGATGCTCTTTATTGGTGTTTTTAATAGTTTCATCTATTAAATTAAATAATTTAGTATACATTTTAAATTTTTCCTTTTCATTAATAATATTAATTATATTATAAAATAAATATTTGTGCAAGTGATGTAAATATATTCTTGACGATAAATCTTATCTAGCTTATAATTAAGGTAATAAATAAAAAAGAGGTATCATATGAGATTTATAAAAAGTGAAGAAATAACAAAAATAGTAAGCGATTTATGTATAGAAACGAATACTAACTTACCAAAAGATGTTTGCACAGCCATAGACTCAGCGCTTTTAAAAGAAGATTTTCCAATAGCAAAAAGTACTTTGAATTTATTAATTGAAAACTATACAATAGCAAAAGAAGAAAAAATGCCTATCTGCCAAGACACAGGCCTTGCTTTAGTATTTTTAGAAATAGGGCAAGATGTTCATATAGAAGGAGATTTAGAAGAGGCTATTAATGAGGGTGTAAGAAAAGGATATACTGAAGGGTATCTTAGAAAATCCTGTGTAAAAGATCCTATAAAAAGAGTAAACACCAATGATAATACTCCAGCTATGATTTATTATGAAATAGTAAAAGGAGATAAAATAAAAATTACTGTGGCACCAAAAGGCTTTGGTAGCGAAAATATGAGTGCTATAAAAATGCTAACTCCAGCAGACGGAATAGAGGGAGTAAAAAACTTTGTTTTAGAAACTGTTAAAAATGCAGGGCCAAATCCATGTCCTCCTATCGTTGTGGGAGTTGGAATAGGAGGCACATTTGATAAAGCCGCCCTACTTGCAAAAAAAGCTCTTTTACTCGATGTAACGAGCGAAAACGAAGATGAATTTTATAGCGAAGTTGAAAAAGAACTTTTAGAAAAAATAAATGATTTAGGAATAGGCCCTCAAGGATTTGGCGGAAGAACTACTGCACTTGGAGTGAATATTCTAACGCTGCCAACACATATAGCAGGGCTTCCTTGCGCTGTTAATATAAACTGCCATGTTACTCGCCATAAATCAGTTGTTTTATAAAAAGCTTTGAAAGGAATAGTTAAACCTATGAAAAAACATATACAAACTCCTCTAACAAAAGAAGTAGTGAAAACTCTAAAAAGCGGTGATGAAGTTTTATTATCAGGTATAATATACACTTCTCGTGATGCAGGACATAAAAGACTAGTTGAGCTTTTAGAAAAGGGCGAAAATTTACCAGTGGATTTAGAAAATCAAATAATATATTTCGTTGGCCCAACTCCTGCAAAAGAAGGAATGCCAATAGGCTCTTGCGGCCCTACAACTAGCTATAGAATGGATCCGTATTCGCCTATTTTAATAAAAGAATGTGGGCTTACTGGAATGATAGGGAAAGGAAAAAGGAATGAGGCTGTTATAGAATCAATGATGAAAAACACAGCAGTTTATTTTGGAGCAATTGGCGGTGCAGGTGCATTAATTGCAAAATCAGTTGTGTCAGCAGAAGTAGTAGCTTTTGAGGATTTAGGAGCAGAGGCTCTAAGAAGATTAGTTGTAAAAGATTTACCGCTAACTGTTGTTATAGATTCACTTGGCGAAAACTTATATGAAACTGGGGTTAAAAGTTATTTAGAAAATAGAAAATAACTAAAAACAGATAGGTTTATTATGAAAAAGATTTTTAAAAATAGTTTAGTTTTAATACTTATTATTATCAGCTTTTTGGGATTTAATGTTTATAGAAATAATAAAGAAGTTACTAAGTTTTTAGATTTAGTTGAAATAATTGATGAAACATACACAGCTGAAATTTCAGTTGATGGAGAAGAAGTAAAAACATTCCTTTTAACAGAAGGTGAAATGCTAGAATTAAAAGATATATTATTAAAAGGTGAATATGAAGCGAATTTTAATAACAACGTTTTAGCAGGCGATACCTCATATGATATAAGTTTTTTATCACCAAAAGAAGAAAAGCTTGCAATAGAATTTTATATTATAAATGAATACTATATAGGTACAATAGTTTTTGGAGAAATTGATATAGATATAACTTGGATGGAAATGCAAAGCGAAGAAGTTATGATGTTTATAGATAGTGTTATAGAATAAAAAATGTGAGCTATAAGCTCACATTTTTATTTTAGTTATTTAATAATTTTATAGGGTAAAATTTTTCATTACACATTATATGTTTTTCATTTTGAGTTATTACAGGGTATTTTACATCAAAAGGAAGAACTCTTTTTATAACGGCTATAGAATCATCACTCATTAAAACATTTGAGCCAATTAAAGTAGCGCTTATGTTTTGGATAAATAATTTAACTAAGTTTTCATCTAATGCATTATTAAATTCAGTTAATAATATATTACAAACATCAAATGGATTGAATTCATCTTTATAAACTCTTTTTGATATTAATGCATCATAAACATCGCAAATAGCTGTTATCCTTGCAAAAATATCTATTTCATTTCCAGAGAGTTTATCAGGATATCCTGTGCCATCTAATTTTTCATGATGATACTTTACTCCACTCAAAACATTTTGATTAAATTCAGGTTTATCCTTTTCAAGTAAATCATAAGAATAGGAAGAGTGCATTTTAACTATTTCAAATTCTTCGCTTGTAAGTTTTCTTGGAGCATTTAAAATAGAATCAGGAATTTTAGTTTTTCCAATATCATGAAGAAGTCCAGCTAGTATTAAATCTCTAATTTGATATTCTTTTAAATAAAGCCATTTGCCAAAAATGCCATTTAAAAATCCAACGTTTGTTGAATGTCTTTCAAGATCTTTATCCATAGGTCTTGGCATATTAACACTTTTTAAAATATCTTGATGTTCTATTAAATCCACTTTTTTAAGGGCAGATTTATGCAAAGTTTCAACGTGAATAGGCTTAATAGTATCTTCATCTTTAATACTATTAATAAAATCTTCAATTTCATCTTGAAATTCTATATATTCATCCGTCTCTGTGTAAAATTTATTTATAACTTTAGGCGGGTTATTCTTTTTTTCTTCAGCTTCGTATTCCGCCATCTTTTTTTCAACAAGGGCAGTATAAGTTGCTTTTGAAACAGCGATAGTGCTATGCTCTGTATTAAACTTTTTTAATCTTTCAAGCTTTAATTCAGTGAGTATTTCGCCAGCTGCTAAAAGTGCAACTTTGCCATTATAATTGTAAATAGTATCGGTTATAGGCATATCAACATATAAAAAATCTAAAGATATACTATGTAAACCAGGTGCTATTTCTGACATATTAATAATCGTTCCTTTCTAAGACTCGGCTATTCTGCAACCGTAGTTTGAAGCATCAACATTTATTGGGCTAATTCTCATAACCTCATACTTGTATTCAACTTCTTCATCATTTAAATTAAAAGTGATTTTAAAAACATCACCTTTTTCTAAAGCTAAAGGAGGTGCCTCAAGGGCAATTCCAGCAGCGCTTAAATCAACAATAAAAGCATCTAAAGGTTTATTAAAAATTATTTCTTGATTTTCTATAAACACATTATTTATAACAGTTGGGATTTTAGTGTTAAATCTTGTGTGAGCGCGCAATTGTAAAGCAGTGCCCTTTGAAATAGCAATTTCAACAGCATTGCTAAAAAATTCTTTTCTCACTTTTCCGTGAAACTGAATTGGCTCATCGTCTATTAAAAATATAACATACACAGATTTTGCTTTTTTTAATAAATCTGGATTATTAGTTTTAACTTGGATGGTGTGCATTTTTTTATTATCAATAGTAACAATAGACTCAAGTAAAAATTTATTATCGTCCATAGATTTAATAGTGACTTTTTGGTTTAAAAAATCAAGTCGTGAGTAATCAAATTCAGTGCTGAATAAATCCATAAATATCCCCTAAATAGAAAAAATAAGATTAAAATTTAATGCTAGTTAAATTTCAGTAACATTGATTATATCATATATTTATAATTTATTAAACACCTTTTTTGAAAAAAGTATTTAATAAATTATGAATAAAATTAAAATATAAAGCTGTTATTAGCCGCGAAGCTGTGCTTGATAAATATTTCTCTTTATGGTATTATTTGATTTGATAATTAATAAAAAAGTATATTTTTAAGTATTGAAAGGTGATTTATATATATGTCAATGTGTAGAGTTTGCGGTGGAGATATAAAAGGTGGCTATTGCACAAGTTGTGGTATGAGCTACTCAGAAGATCAAAACTTGCAAGGGAATAATTTAAATAATAAGTATTATCAAAATACACAAAGTAATAATACTTATAATAATAGCCAGAACCCTGGTGGATTTGGCCAAAGGAAAAAGAAAAAGTCTCCGATAATTATTTTAGTAATATTATTCACTGTTTTTGTGGTAATTGGTGGAGTTGTAGGATTTGTAAGTGATATTATTTCAAGTGCTCTTGGATATGATAGTGTTTTATCATTTGAAGAGGAATATGATTACAATGATTATGACGAAGATTATGGCTATGATGAGGACTATAGTGATGAAAAAGAAGAAAATATAATCTTAGGTGATAATGATTATATGGCAACGCTTGGAAGTGGTGCATATATTGTAGGGCTGCATATTCCAGCAGGAATATATGATATTGAAATGGCAGATAAAGATAGTTATAACTGGGGCTACATAGTTGTAAATAGAGATGGCGGCAATAATTTTTATGAAGGATTCGATGAAGAAACTGGTCTTTATGAAGTGGAGCTTTTAGAGGGAGATGGAGTAAGCCTTGAAACATCAGCGCTCGCAAACTTTACAACAAGTACAGCAAGCCCATTAACAGAAGGCACGCAAAATCCATTAACTGAGTCTGTTTTAGTAAAAGAGAGAGAAAATTTAATAGCAGGAATAGATTTTCCAGCTGGAACATATGATATTTATATTTTATATAACGATTATGGTAGTGTTGATATAGATATTTATGATGATTTTTATGGAAATCAAGAAAGCTATTATAATTTTTATGGTGATATGAGCGAAGAACTTGAGCCAATACGTAATATTGAATTTCCAACAGGAACAAAAATCGAAACTGATGATATGGAAGTTGAACTTGTTCCAAGTGAATATGATACTATTTTAGAATCTTTTGATTTTGAAGAAAATTATGTAGAAGTAAATAAAATCGTAAATGAGAGACTGATAGCCCAAAATTATATAAGACAATCAGAGGATAAACCTCTTATGACACAAGGCGAAGAAAATTTAAAATAAAAAATACCGAAAACTATATTAACTAGTTTTCGGTATTTTCTATTTTCCAACGTTTGATGTGCCTTTTTCTAAAAGATAGGTTGCCTCTAAATCTGAAATATGAGTTAAAACAGCAAGAGGATATCTTTTATAAGCCTCACCCACTGAATAACTACCACCTTTTACAGAATCATCAAAGCCACCCATATGCCATCTAATAGACATAGCCTCTTCTGTTGTAAGGCGAATAAATCTCTCTAGTAAAAAAACACTTTTTTCACCATGCCCATAAGGGAAAACATCTTCGATTGTGTAATTTTTAACTTTTTCCCACTGCCCAGTAGCTTCATTTTTAACATTTCGAGTGCCTTCTTTATAAAAATTAATCTTACAAAAATCATGACA
>CAYJEK010000060.1:0-10108 GCA_964369205.1 uncultured Oscillospiraceae bacterium
AAATAAAAAAATCTAGCTTTCGCTAGATTTTTATTATTTAAATACTTACACCCGTTTCATAGCTTTTATTTCCTATATCCTCTAAAAAGTCTACAAGGTTGTATTTTCCTTTAAAATATTCAAGTCCTATTAAAATGCTTTCGCTAGAAAGCTGATTTGCCCTGTTTAATAGTGTGTCAAGATTATCTATACTATACATATTCGCCCCTTTATTAAACCACATTGGAATATTTAAAACTTCAAGGCGAGACGGCTGCATTCGCGCACTTATCTTTCCTTTTTCAAACCCTAATACTTTTTCTAACATAGGTGCACAAAAAGCTTTAAATCCTCCTGGAGAGGAAAAGAACTTCTTTAAAAAAACAAAATCATTAAAGGCTACCATGTATTCTTCTTTTGGAAAATTAAATTCTGGATAAACAAAATCTACTGCATTTTTTAATAGCGCAGTTATCTGCTCTAAATCACTTTTTGAAAGCTCTGGTGCAAATTTTTTAACCGATGGACAACTTTCATTATAAAAATCTTTTGCGATTTTTGTATCAAGGGCTGTTTCAAAAAAAGTGTGTCCGTGTGGATAATAAAAGCTTTGAGCATATGTATTCGTAACAAACTCAACGTAAGGGTGAATAATGCTATCAAGACTATAGTGGCATAAAAATCCAAGAGCATAGTCTTTTTGGGTATTTGTTTGAGCTAGGCGAAAAAGAGTTTGCAAAAATAGACCTGTTTTTTCATTATGCATAACAGATGCAAGAGCTGGAAAATCAAATTTTGCCGGTTTTGAGCTTACAGCCTTATAGCCAAACAATGGATCTGGCCCATTTGCTCCCCATATAAGTGCATTTAGATTTCGAGGAGAGTAGTTTATAATTTTTATAGCTTCGTGTGCATTATAGCTATGTGTGTAATTGTCTGCCATTTTAATCTATCCTGCCTTTCAAAATTAATCTTTAGCTTTTGGCATAATAAAAAAGAATATTCCACCACCAATAATAAATATACTAAGCACTGATAAAACACCATAAGGCGATGCCTGTGCGCTCACTGCTTCTAAAACTTCTGCGGAAGCTGTGTAATCAATGCCTTGATTTTTCATTATAGTGTCTCTTGCAAATCCGCTCGAAAGCCCGAAAATAGTAGGCCCCATAATAGCTGAAAACTTTCCAAAAATATCATAAAAGCCATAAAATTCTCCGCTCCTTGATTTATCAGGGATAAGCTTTCCAAACATACTTCTACTTAAAGCTTGAATTCCGCCTTGAGAAGTTCCAACTAAAAATGCTAGTATCCAAAAGTCAATAGCTGAGCGAATAAAAAATCCGTAAATACAAATTATTATATAAACAATTATCCCAGCACCTATCATAGTTTGTGTGCCAAATTTCTCGCTAAGACGAGAATATATTATAGCAAATGGAAGTCCTAAGAGCTGTGTGAGTAAAAGAGCTAAAAGCATTTGAGTTGAATCGATATTTAAACTAGAGCCGTAAATCGTTGACATATGTATTATAGTGTTTACACCATCGATGTAAAAAAAGTATGCGATTAAAAAGAAAAACATTTTTTTATGAGAATAAATTTCTTTCATCGTAACTTTTAGTTTTTTAAATATATTATCTATTGCACTCGAAAACCCGGTGTATTCGTTTGTTGCATGAACTTGATGTACATTTTTTAAAATTGGAATAGAGAATCCACTCCACCAAAACCCAGTTAATAAAAAAGCGATAACTAAGGTTGTATTCATTGGAACACCAATTAGATTTAAAACTAAAAAGATAACTAGAGGTATCGTGCTTCCCCCAAAGTAGCCAAGACCAAATCCCATAGTGGAAACTTTATCCATTCTATCCTCAGTGGTAACATCAGGCAAAAAGCTATCATAAAAAATATTCGCACCTGAAAATCCTATGCTACATATTATGTATAAAACTAAAATTAAAAGAGCCGTTTTTTCACTGCCTGCTTTTGTTGATACATCCATTAAAGGTGTTACTGCTAAAAAAAAGCAAGGAACCACTCCTATAATAATAAATCTTGAAAACAGCTTCTTTCTCATTCCTTTAAAATCGCCAAGACGGCCTAAAACAGGAGAAAGCATAGCGATAATTAGCATAGATATGCTTGTGCCATATCCCCAATTAGATATAGCATTTATACTATTTTGGCTAACTGCTTCGTAAAATATAGGGAGAATTGTAACTATTATAACGCTTTGTGCACTATTAGCCCAGTCGTACATCATCCAGCTTTTTTCTTCTTTAGTAAAGCCTTTTAAAAAATTCATAAAAACCTCCCAAAAATAATTTTTAATGTTAATTTAATTTTAACTGATATATTAAAAGAAGTCAAACAAAACAATTACTTAAATTATTTAGGATATAGCTTTTTATTTTTTAAAGTGTAAACTTTATCTGCATACTTTAAAAGCGAATTATCATGAGTTATCATCACTACACAGCACCCTTTATTTTTCATTTCGATAATATTTTCTAAAACTAAAGTGGCGCTATCTTTATCTAAATTACCCGTTGGCTCATCGCAAAATAGTATTTTTGGATTTACAGCAAGTGCTCTTGCTATTGCAACTCTCTGCCTTTGTCCGCCTGAGAGCTGATGAGGATAAGAATTCTCTTTATCAGAAAGCCCCATTTTTAAAAGAAAACTGCTTGCTATTTCTTCCCTATTCTTTTTCTTGTTTTGATATTTTAATGGCAACATAACATTTTCTTTTGCAGTAAGGGATGAAATTAAATTATACGACTGAAATATAAAGGATATATCCTGCCTTCTTATAGTGTATATATCATTTATTTTTAAAAGATTTATATTTTTATCATTTATATAAAGTTCTCCACTATCATAATCATCAAGTTTACTTAAAATATTTAAAAGTGTACTTTTTCCGCATCCAGAAGGCCCCACTATCATAGAGAACTCTCCCTTTTTTGCAAAAAAATTCAAATCTTCTAAAACTGATAAATTTCCATTTAGTGTTTGATAGCTTTTTTTAATATTGTAGGCTTTTATCATAATTATTAATAATTCCTTTTTATAACATAATTGTATATATAATATTATCTTTATTTAAAAAATTTATTCAAACATAAGAATATCTTATGAAATTTTAAAGTTTAATCTTTAAAAAAATTTTTAAATCTGTTATAATTACTAAGATATATGATATTACTAAATGCACACAAAAGGAGACTTTTTAAAAAATGAAATTTAAAGCTATATTACTAACATTATCACTATTATTTTTAACAGCCTGTGAGAGTGAAAAAACAAAAAGACATAATGAGTCTTTAGATGATATTGATTATAATTTAACAGAAATGAGCGCTACTATTGTTTATTCTCAAATATTTGATTTAGTCTCAAACCCTAGCGAATACACCGATGCAAGATTTATTATTAAAGGTGAGATGGTTGAAAGCGAAGATGCTGAGACTGGCGAAAAATTCTATGCTATAATTATAGCCGATGCAACAGCTTGCTGTGCACAGGGGCTTGAAGTATTTTTCCCAGAAGAAATCCCTGTTCCAGAAGAACTTCCAGCTACCGTAACTATTCAAGGAACTATTGGCACCCAAACAGTTGGCGATATTGAATTTGCTCATGTAAATATTGAGGAATTAACCTAATTTATAACTGCAAAATAAAAAGGAATGGCAAAAGCCATTCCTTTTAAATTTTTAAAATTATTTATTTTACTAATTTTTCAATGCCTGTAACTACTAATCCACCAAACACCATTACTACTAAAGAAGAGATAATAACAGGAACAGTGTAGTTTGCATCAAATGGTATTATCATAATACAGCTTGCAATAACAAGCCCAAATATAAAACTCATCGTCCCTCTATGATTTTTTTTAAGTGCATAAGACGTTATTTTAGAACTTAATACTATTCCAAGTAAAATTCCAACAGCCATAAATCCAAGAGGTATAATTACATTAAATTCAAAAGTTGTAACGTTTGCAACTAGTGAATTAAATAGATAGTATTCACCTAAAATTAAAAGTAGCATACTGCCACTAACACCTGGGATAAACATTGCCGCACCTGCTATAATTCCAAGGAATATCATTTTTATTAAATAGAATAATTCAACATTTGGAAACTCAGTGATAACCATATTTGTTTCCTCTGGCGCTAGCATAACCATTAAAATAATTATCAAAGAGCCAATTAAAAAAGGAAGCACACTAATTTTCTCTTTTGGCATTTCTTTTCTTTTAAGAAGTGGGATTGAAAATGCTATCATACCCAAAAAGCAAAATTTTGTTTGCGTTGGAAAATGGGTGAGTGAGTATTCAATAATATTTGCAAACGTTACCAGCCCTATAAGTGCTCCAATTAATATTAGAGCAATATATTTAACATGCTCAATTTTTGTTTGCATAGTAGTTTTTATTGAAAGAATTTCGCTTATCGCTGTCATAACAGGGGTGAATATCCCAAATATCACAAGCATTGTTCCACCGCTAACTCCAGGGATAATATTTGCAATTCCAACAATAAATCCGCCGATTAATAATTTTAACATATAATATCGTCCTTAATTTTCTATAAATTTTAAAATAGATTTTGCTTTCAATTCAATCATTTTACCACACCATAAGTTCTTATTGCAAGAAAAATTTATTTTCATTAATTTATTTATATGCCACTTTTTTTATTAAATAACCTATTTAAATTACGCATTTAAAACTACTATATTTTATAAGAAAAGATTATGAAATATTTACAATATGGTAAAAAACATCTATTGATAGTAATTTTCACTTTACATATTAATAAATTTGTATTAATATAATTATATGTGAATTTTTATTTTATTAAAGTAAATGAGGAACTTTAAATTTGCATTTATAATTTATGCAAAAAATTTGAAAGGAAAAAATATTAAAATGAAAAAAATTCTAGCTTTATTATTAGTATCCGCAATTTCTATGTCTGTACTTACAGCCTGTGGTTCAGATGAAAATGGAAATGGAGCAGATAACAGCACTCCAGAGCCAACTCCAACACCAAAGGTTTTATACGTTGATCCTTTAACAGGGGAAGAACAATCTTTTGATTATCCACAAGATGTAAGGCCAGTTGCTGTTATGGTAAACAATATTATGCAAATTAACACAACTCAGGTTGCATGGCCACATTATGGCTTATCAGAAGCTGATGTTATATTTGAAATGGAAGTAGAGGGCGGCATCACTAGAATGATGGCTATATTCCGTGATTACTCTCAAATGCCACAAGTAGGCCCTGTTAGAAGTGCAAGAGATCAATTTGTTCAAATGTTATTCCAAACCTCAGCTTTATATGTTCACGAAGGTGAATCAACATATGCAAGAACAATGCTTGATTACTACCAATATGATAATGCTGAAATGGAAGGCAACTCAGGCGTTATCTTCTGGGATAGCTCAATTACAGGAAAAGCAAGAGAGCATACAGCATTTACAACTGGCCAATTAATTACAGATTATATTAATGAAGATAATTTAAATAATGATAGAATCTTAGAAGAAGGCGAGCCACTTCCATTATTTAACTGGCACGATTACGATCTTCCAGATAGAGAATTAGATAGTATTGATGTTAATAGCATTCAAGTAGCTTACTCTTCTTCATATGATGGGGAATTAATTTATAATCCATCCACTCAAACTTACACAAAAGAACACACTTATAATGCAAACGGACAAACAAGAACTTTAATTGATGCAGGAAACTCAAATTTACCAGTTGAATTTGATAATGTAATTATTTTGTGGACTCCAGTAGAATTATATCCAGGCGACTATGTGCCAAACTTTGATTTTGATTACGGCGGTGTTGGCTACTACTTCTGCAACGGAAAAGTAGAAAAACTAACTTGGACTAAAGGTGCCCCAGACTCACCTTTAAAATTATATGAGTTTAAAACTGATATCGAATTAGAAATAAACCCAGGAAAAAGCTATATCACAGTTATTGATTTAGATAATTATGATGAGTTTATGTTTGATAATGTTCCAGTTGATGTTAATAGCGATTACAAAACACCAGTTGTAACTACTCAAGAAACACAAGCTGAAACAGAAACTCAAGAAGAAACAAACTAATAAAAAATAAATACTTTTATAAAATAAACTAAAATAAAAAGGCACATTTAGTGCCTTTTTATTTTATATATAATCACAAGTTTATAACAAAGGTGATAATTTTATAAAAAAAGTCTTACAAAAGGGCTTGATAGGTTTACAATTAATAAATTTTAATATATAATGGATAAAGATATAAATTTAAAAATATAAAGGAGATTACTCTTGAGAAATATAAAAAAAATACTGGCACTAGCCTTATCAATTATTTTATCAATATCACTTGTGGCATGTTCTAGTGATGAAAGCAGTGAAATAGAAGAAGAGGATACAACACCTAAAGAGCCTGTTGTTGAAAGAAACTACAATTATTTAACAGGTGAAGAATTAGAAAACGGTGAAAGCTCCACAGCGCGCCCTGTAGCAATTATGATTAATAATGCAAAACAGGCACTGCCTCAAAAAGGTCTTTCTAATGCACAGGTTATATACGAAACAGTAACAGAGGGCGGGATAACTCGTTTAATGGCTTTATATCCAAGTGTTGAAAGCGTTGGCACGGCAGGACCTATTAGAAGTGCAAGAGATCAATTCGTTGAATTTGTACTTCCTGCAAATGCAATTTATGTAAATATAGGCTCTTCAAGATATGCAAAAGAAATGCTAACTCTTTATAATTATCAAGATATTAATGGTGTTTATCTTGGCGAGGATGCTTTTTATTTTGATGCTGAACGAGAAGTTTCTTTAAATGTTGCCCCAGAGCATTGCTGGTTTACAACTTCAGATTTAATAAATCAAGGTATTGCTATCAATGAAATGGACACAAATGGAAATGTTTATCCTTTATTTAATTTTAATTTAGAAGAAAAGACTACTGCACTAGATGGCCAGAGTGCTTATAATATAGCTTTTAGCTATTCTGATTATGCACCAGTAGATTTTACTTATGATGAAAATACTCAAAAATACTTTAAAACAGCTTTTGGAGCTCCGCACATAGATGGCGAAACAAACGAACAGCTATCATTTGATAATGTTTTTGTTTTATATGCACCGATAGATTTAAAAGAAGATTTAGTTGTTCCAGATTATAGTTTAGAAGAAGGCACCGGCTATTATTTCTTTGGTGGTGAATATATAAAAGTTAATTACACTAAAGCAGAACCAAGATCTCCACTTGTTATAACGGATGAAGATGGCAATGAAATTAAAGTAAATGTTGGCGAGAGCTATGTTGGAATAGTTGATAATGAAAAGATGGAAGAAATCGTTATAACTCCAAAAATCACCGAGGAAACAGCTAACACACAAGAAACTACTCAATAATACAAATAAAAAAAGCTCAAGAACTTTATCTTGAGCTTTTTTATATTGCAACTTGAATTTTTATGATATATAATAGGTTTAGAAAAAATTATTTAATATTTTCTTCAGCATATTTTACAACATTTAATAATGCTGTAATTTGATTTGGATAATCTTCACTTAAGGATTCCGTTGTCATTTCAAAAGCAGGAGTAACCTCTTTTAAAATTGCCTTATTCGAAAGTGTTTCCTTTAAATTAGCAGATGTTTTATGTAGTGCTGCATTGGTATATCCCTCAAACAATGTGTTTGATATATCAAAAAGACTTGGAGAATTTTGTTTGTTTGAGCGATAAATAATACGAAACATTTTATAACAGCTTATCATAAGATAATTGCTAACTAAAGTTGTAAGTTCCTTATTTTTAGCTTTTGAGAGCTTATCGTAAATAATATTTAGGCTACTTGAAATAAGCCTTTTATTCATTGCAGGCAAAACACTTCCACTAAATTTACTATCGCTTTTAAGCTCTGCTCCTGATAAATCGGAAACGTCTAAAATAACACCGTTTCTATCAGCTGTACGCCCTAAAACGTAGTCGCTTGAAACATTATAGTAATCGCATAATTTAATTAAAAAATCAAGCCCACACTCACGAAGTCCTTTTTCATAATGACTTAGTAGTGCTTGACTAATACCAAGATCTAAAGCTGCTTGCTTTTGGGTGATATTTCTCTCTTTTCTTAAGAGGGTGATAATTCTACTAAAATTATTCATGGTGATTGATTTACTCCTTAAAAACTACTGTTTGTAAATTATAACCTAAAAAAAACAGAAAGTAAATAGCAATATTCGACTTTTTATTATAAAATATTGGAGGATTTTATGAAAAACTACAAATTGCACCTAATTCGTCACGGATTAACCGAAGGTAATTTAAAAGGGCAGTATCTGGGCGCTGGAACAGACAGCCCTTTATGCAAGGAAGGCATTGAAAAATTATATCTTTTAAAAGAAAAATTTTCATACCCAAATCCTGAAAAAATATATACAAGCCCTATGAAAAGGGCTCTTGAAACTACTGAGATTGTTTTTAAAGATGAAGAATACACTATTGTTTCTGATTTAAGAGAATGTAATTTCGGAGAATTTGAGGGGAAAACATTTAGTGAATTAATAAGTGAAGATGAAAACTTTTCAAAATGGCTTGATCCTAAAAGCGGCTACACTCCAAAAGGCGGAGAGTCTAGCATGGACTTTGCTAATAGATGTGCTGGCGCTTTAAATGAAATATTCACAGATATGATGAAAAACGGAATTTTTGAGGCTGCTGCTGTTTGTCACGGCGGAGTTATCGCTGTTTTAATGACGATGTTTGCATATCCTCAAAAACCTACAAGCGAGTGGACTAGCGATAATGGCTGCGGATTCACAGTGCAAACTACCACCGCAAACTGGACAAGAGATAATATCATAGAAGCTACAAACCTTGTGCCTTTTGGCTATGATAATAGCGAAGCTAAAACTAATAAATTTAGAAAATAAATTTAAAATAAAAAGGAGCATTTATTATGGAAAAGCATATTTACATTGCAGGATTTGAATGTTTTTTAGAAAATGGAATGGAAATTTCTAAAAAGTCAGTTGATTTATGTAAAAAAGAGGGCTTTGTTGGAATTAGCCCAATGATAGGTCTTGAGGGAGTTGGCGAAGAGCTAGATTTTAAAAAAGACAAAAAAGAAGTGGCAAAAACTATATTCCAAAATAATTTAAAGTATATTGAAAAAAGCGATATTATTATTGCTAATTTAAATAACTTTAGAGGCTGGGAGCTTGATGCGGGTGTTTGCTTTGAAATCGGCTATGCCTATACTAAAAATAAAAAAATATATGGCTTTATGAGTGATACAAGGCCTTGTTATGAAAAATACATAGGTAATGTTCATAAAGATGGTGTTTTTTGGCGAGATGATAATGGTGCATTTTTCGAGGGCGGAGTTTGCAATTTAATGATTAGCGGACATGCAACTATCGTAGAAGGCGATTTTGAAGCAGCTCTTCTACGAGTGAAAAATGATTTATTAAATGAAAAGGTGTAAAAGGAGAATTTTAAAATGTTTATAGATAAAAACGGCAAAGTGAGAACTCCAGTTGCATATCTTGCTGGAACTGAAATTTTTTATACAAACAGCGAAGAGACAAGGGATAAATACCATAAACTATGCGAAAAATATGGTTTTATTGGCCTTTATCCGCCAGATGAAGCTCCTGAGGATGAATTTAAAGACTATGTTAAAAAAGATGATTCACTTCATGAAATGGAAAAACATCTTTTTTCACACGATTTAAATCAGGTTCGCCGCTCAGATTTAATAATTGCTAATTTAAATGATTATAGAGGAAATGAGCCGGATAGCGGAACTTGTGTTGAATGCGGACTTGCTTTTGGATATGGACTACGCTGTTTTGCTTTTCTAGATGATATAAGACCGATGAAAGAAAGATTTCGCGGTGTTACAAAAATAAATGAAAAAGGCGAAGTGTGCGATAAAAATATGGCAACAATAGAAGATTTTGATATGCCACTTAATTTAATGTTTTCAGCTTTCACTGTTTTTGATGGCGGTCTTGAAGATGCATTAAAAGGAATAAGAGAGATTTTTAATAAAGAACTTGTAGAAAAAGGCCATCCGCCTTTT
>CAYJEK010000061.1:0-10090 GCA_964369205.1 uncultured Oscillospiraceae bacterium
AAGCCTCAACCTACTATTTATGCAGGTTATTTGAAGTATAAACTGTTTAAAATTTAAAAGGAGCGATTATATGAAACAATATCTATATAACAAACTGCCCGAAAAATAATTTTAATAACATTTTTAATATTCAAGAATGTACAATTATGCCCAAATGTACAATTGTACCTTCCTTTTATATGGCTTATAACAGAATAAAACAGAGCAGAGCTCGATTGAATTGTATTCAGTCGAGTTTTTTGTTGTCGAAATTTGACGAAATAACTCGATGTCGTTCACCTACTTGGTTGTGAACATCATTTTAGCCCATAGCCAATCACAAAAATAGATTGGAAAATACAAATTAAATTAAATAGGATCGGCACGGTAGATGCTTAATTACTCTACCGAGTGTGATGTTTCCCTGATGGGAGGGAGTGATACACCATGATTATATTTCATGGCATAACAAAATTCACTCTTATGCACACGGCCTGCATAATGGCAACAAAGGCGAGTATTGTAACTACCCTTTGTAAGCACAAACGAAAAAACAATATAGCAATAAGGGGTAAAAGCAATATATGTCTTAAGGGTATTGTGGATTTTGATGCCAATATCAAGGCAGTCGATTTTATACTAAGGTATAGATTTGACTGCTTTTTATTTTTTTCACCTCTCATCATTAGATGCAGAGGTCCTCCGACTTTCTTGATTTACAAACAAATCAAGAATTTATGGAGGTAAAAACAATGCGAAAACCAAACAAAGGTAAAAGTGAAGATGATATATTGCAAAACAGATTCACAGCTTACCTTATAACAGCAATTAAAAGACATAAGATTAGATACTTAAACCGTAAAGATGAACAGCAGCAATCGGAAATATCCATAGATGAACACGGGTTAGAATTTCAGTTTTCTATTGAAGACGATTTACTTTATACGCTATCGCTATTAGAGCAGATAGAAAACGAAGATCTCTTACTCGCACTAAAGCGAGCAAGAGAAAGAGAGCTACATATCTTTTTAACCCATATTATTGAAGATCGTAGTTTTGCTGAACTGTCTAAAGAGCTTGGCATCAGTTATAAGGCAGTAACACATCTCTACTATCGTTTTATGGATAAAATTCGCAAAGAGCTTGGAGGTGATGAAAAATGAATTTCAAAGAATTGTTAGAGGCTGCTAAAGAAAATGACAGGAGAGCAGTAGCTCAGATATTAAATATCTATCAACCTTTACTGCTTAAAGAGTCAGTAATAGCAGGTAACGCAGATACAGATTTGTATCAAGAATTATGCCTGACACTGCTTAATTGCATTCAAAAGTTTAATGTATAGAGTGTAGTCGGTATAAAAGAAAGGGCTCACAAGAAATTGTGAGTTCTTTCCTGTGTATCGAAAATACTTTAAATATATGGTTGCAAAACACGCTTTTTATCCGTATATAATACGCATAAAACAAAAAAGGAGATTAAAATTATGTTAGTAGCAATAGACCACGGCAATAAGCAAATTAAGACAGCTGGCAAAGTATTTGTATCAGGATTATCGGAAAGTGGGACATATCCTCCCTTTGGTGGAGATGTTCTAAAATATAAAGATGTTTTTTACACGCTTTCTCATGATAGATTTCCATATATGAGGGACAAAACTTCGGATGATAGATTTTTTATTTTGACTCTATTTGCAATAGCCTATGAGCTCGAAGCAGCCTCGATATACTCACCGGATCATATTATAGAATTAGATTTAGCGGTCGGATTGCCTCCAGCACATTTCGGTGGACTTAGCAAGAAATTTCAAGATTACTTTATGCAAGATGATTGTATTGTGGATTTTGAATTTAACCGCAAACCGTACTCCGTTTATATAAAGCAAACAGAAGTGTATCCACAAGCTCTATCTGCAACTATGCTCATATATAGCCAAATAAAAGAATATCCTAAAGTTACTGTGCTTGACATAGGTGGCTTTACTGCTGATTATTTGCAGATTATAAAAGGACAACCAAACCTCGGCTCATCTGATTCGCTCGAAAATGGTGTAATCACACTATATAACAGAGTGATTAAAGTTGTAAATTCAGAACACGACTTGCTCTTATCAGAAGACGATATTGATGCAGTAATCACCGGTGGAATCAGTGGGTTATCTGAAGATATTGAGGAGCTTATTCATAAACAGTGTGATATGTTTATTATTGATATAGTGAATAAGTTGCGTGAAAGAATGATAGACTTAAAAACTGGCTACACCGTCTTTGTTGGTGGCGGGTGTATATTACTTAAGAATTATATAGAAAAGAGCAATAAAATAGGAAACCACTGTTTTATAGAAGATCCAAAAGCCAATGCAAAAGGATATGATGCAATGTTTAGACGCAAGTATTATAGGTGATGCGTATGATTGATAAAAAATCCGCTAATCGCTTTACAATTCAATTTAACTCCCGTGACAGCACACATCAACAAGTAATAGAAATACTAAATTTGCAAGGTCGAAAAAAAGCCCAGTACATTGTAAATGCAATTTTAAGTTACGAGTCGCAAAGCGAGAGTGAAAACAATTCATTCAGTGCAGAGCAGCTTTCCCACTATAAAATAAAAGCAGTTGTAGAACAGATACTTGCAAGCAGAAATATGGATACAGCACAAAGTAAACAAATCAAAGCATCAAGCGAACTTACGCCAAAGAGAGAATTCCTTAAAACGGCCTCTCCTAACATTTCAGCTACTGAAATGGAAATCACAGATGATGATTTTGATATGATCAGTGGCATGATTGATGATTTCCATAAGGTTTAATTTTAGCAATAAAAACAGGTGTACAGAGTTTTGAACTCCATACACCTGTTTTATTGTTTACGCTACTTTATATGCTAAATAGTAGCTCCCATTCCCTTTTGATAGATACAAATCCTTATGCTCATAAATTGTTGCCCTTATACGCTCCTTATAGTGCTTATTTTGTTTAGCCTTTGGATGCTCTGCTAAACGCTCATATAATTCGGACAAACACATAGAACCGCCCATACTTTCCATAACCATGCGTATGAGATGATTCCATGTAAGCGATATATCGTTGCAGGTCATTACATTAGCTTCATTTGTAACACGCTTTGAAAATGGAATTATTAATACATTTTCTTTATGTAGCATCAACATATATTCTGTGACAATAGGAATAAACGGCTTTTTGTATGTTCTGCTGTCGGAAACGCAATTGAATTGCCCCTTTACTATAAAGGACTCCAGCTCACCAAGTCGCATAATATCATTTTGAATACTGTAAAACTGACCTTTCATACGAATATCTCCTACAAGTATAGCAAGTCTGCCATCTTTACGAAGTGCCATATATAGTTTTTTAATGATAAAGTTTAACTTTTCTATAAAGTCATTATAATTCTCACACCTTGATAAATCATCAGCATGAGGTTTCCCCCACATATTACCTGAATACTGAATTATGTTGTGATATGGTGGGTGAAAAAATATAAAATCTGCTGAGTCATCAACTTCATCTTTCAAGGCATTCCAGTTCCCTTGTCCAAAAGCAGGGTTAGGATTAAGGTCATATAACACTGAGTTAATGCCTAAAGCCTTTGCAACACTTTGGCTGGTACCTGAACCCGACATAGGATCAAGTAGTGTAAATTGTGATGTATCTTTGCCATAGTATTTTTTACAGTCCATTGCATAGTTTACCACTGCCTTAATCACTTCAGGGGAGCAGTTTCCACGCCATTTATTATCGCCTCCAAAACCTCTTTCCGGAAAGGCCGTGAAAGAGGTTAATTCTTTTCCAACTCGCCGTCTTAAATCTTCTGTGCCTAACATCTGAGCGATGTTCATCCAGCCTGAGCCAAACTCTCGTTCAAGCAATCTGGCAGCCTTTTCAATATCATTATACATTCTCAGCCTCCTTGTCTGGTAATACCGGTAAAGACAAAATGCGTTCTTTAATTTCAAATTGAGCAACTCCAATCGCAGCATCACATAATTCGCCTAGACTTTCGAGCACATTATCTTTCTTTAACAACTCAACAACCTTTGCATCACTCATATTCATAGTTGTAATGACATCAAGTATTAGGGACATCGTTCCTAACTTTTTAGCTATTTCTGATGCCGTAAGGCTTTCTCTCAAGAGTTTGTGGTTGATATAGTTCTTCATTTCAAAATTAAGTTTATTTTTTAGTGACCTTACATTTTTCATTGGTGATTTATCTGCAACCACATATCTACCGCTCTGAAACCTATCATCCATAAAAGCCATATAAATTTGAGCAGCAATATACTGCATACGCTCAAAAGCTTCTTTGCTTTCACCTAAAGTTTTACCTGTAGCAAAAACACTTCTGTTATATGATTTGCTAGATTCATTGTACAAAAGTAGTTCTACCTCCAGATAAACACCTTCATTACCTCCCCATTGAGCGTAACATATAATATCTGTAAATTTGGGGAAGTCGCATTTTGAATCATCATAGTTACGGTTTAATAAAAAATATTCATCAGGATATAGATTTTCGCTTTTTAAATAGTTCTCTAATTCTAAAAAAACTTCAGATGCTTTTCGCTGTTTTACATAACGCAAACAACCCTGTTTTTCAGGGTGTTGCTCCCATATATCTGTTTTGATAGTGTTCATTGTTCATTCTCCTTTTCTTTATGATGAGATAAGGCCACTTGAAGTAGCCCTATCTCAGTTATCTTTTAATACAGCTTTGTTAAAGGTTCTCAAGTGCCATTTGCATCACAAAAAAATTCATTTGCTCCGGGTTTTGCAGTAATGATTTTAAGCACGAATGACTTTGGATTTCTTTCATAATCAAATTTGTAAGCTTTTTGATTTTATCTTCATACGATGATATTTTTAAGTCATATGAGCGATAGAAGCTATGCACAAAATCTGATACTGAAGTTTCGATATCACTTGGGTCATTACAACTTGCCTGCACCTCATCTTTTTCCGCATAGTCACACAAATCAAGCACTTCGATATTTTCTTCCCATAGGCTCTGTGCAATTTCCATAGCGGTTTTAAAAGGAATTTCCTCTGCCTCGTTTCCGAATAAAACTCGTTGGATTTTCATCCACCTGTCAAAATCGCAAACATCATAATTATTTAGTACAGTTTCGGCAATTTGTTCTTTGTGAGTGGGTTCATATAAAAACCAATCTACATGCTCTTTTATAGGCTTGTTAAAATCATCTAAGCAGTAGCCTTGTTTTATTAAGTATTGTTCAACCTGTTCCCTTGTGAGGTGTTGATCATTACTATCACTTTCACCACTTTTATACTCCGCAAGAAAATGTTTTTCTGTTTCTTTCTTCAGCGGAACTAAGGTATGCAAAAGCTCGTCTCGCTCACTGCCATCATCATATTTTACGCTGCAAAAAGCAGCTCCGACAGATACAAATTTTATCGTACCGACTTTGCCATAATACTCAACCCTTGCACCTGAAGAAAAGTAGGTTTTCTTCCGTGCACAGCCGGTGTAACAAGAATTACTATGATCACCGCAAACTTTGTTGATGAAGTGTATGCAATCTTTACAATAATCTTTTATAGCCATTATTTTATCTCCTTCTCATAAATGGATTTTCCACGATACATTATCTTGATAATATCACTGTAACCGAGCATGTTAGCTCTACTTAGAGTTTCAGCTATTTTTCGGTCGGGTGCCGCAACGTGCCAAGTTGTTAGTGAGTGGTCACCAAAAGCACTAATGTCTACATCAAGCTTTTCCTCTATTCCATCAACCATAACAAACACTTTTACTGTTTTTGCACCGGACACCGCTACCGCTAACCGCACCTTTCGCTCTATTTCAAGTACGGGATTAGGGGTTGCCATCATTTCAAAAAAAAGTCGCTCTTTTTCCTTTTGTAATACAATCGACTTGATAATACCGGAAAAATCACTTTTAAAACTGTTCATGAAATGAATAGCAAACCTCTTAGCCGCACCGTCCATATCGCTAAACGACGAAAATAAATCATTTCGCGTGACAAGAAGCGATTTAAAGTATCCGCTTTCTTTGAGATTATCGTTTAACATGGTTTCATTTTTACCACTGCGGTATGCACCGGTTATTATACTCTCAACTCGCTTGTGGTCATCTTCTAATAATAAAGTATCATAATCCTGCACAGCTAAGGTTTCGGCCTCTGTGATAATGATTGACTTTGCAGTATCTACAAGCTCTGTGGTGATTTTCAGTAGATCACAAACCTTATTATCTGCAATAAGCTGTTTTAAGTCCTCTATGAAATAATTGCATCGCCACACATGAGACACATAAAACATACCTCGTACTTCAGAATAGAAGCCAATCGTTTCAAGCTCTGTAGTGCCATCTAAAAACTCGGCACCGTGGTCATAATTTTTTGCATAAATTCCGGTGATATCCTGCGTGAACTTGACTTTTATGTAGGTGCTCATATAGTTCGTATGCTCGTGTTTAAATACTTGATAGGGTTCTTTTATAAACTCAAGTAGTTGCTCTAATGTGATTTTCTCATTCATATAATTCATCTCTCTTTCTTGAAATTCTGTTACTTAAACAGCTTTGAGCTATTAAAAAACACCTGTTTACCGTCCTTTTCACGAATAGCAGTTCTATGAAATGCACTTCGTGTAATTCCCGATATATACTTTTTTCGCCCTAATGCATAAATCGCCTGTTCTCTCGAAATCTTCTCACCGTCAAGCTCATAAGTGGTTTTCGATTTTTGCATTGCTTGTTCAATTTGCTTGATATCATCATCGTCAAAACCGGATAACAGAAGTCGCCTTGACTCGTTGTTTGATAATAGCATTCGATATTCCATTCTAAGTGCCTTTTTCAAATCTTCTTTATCAACAAAAAATGCGGATTCTACTCTTTCGGGCGAAAATATTTCTTCACCGCCACCAATCTGTATGCCATCAATAAATAATTTTCTGGTGCTAAGAGCTGAGATATAAATCTCAACTAAACAAGTATCATTTTCCATAAAATCCTCCAAATTTTAAATCTTTCGATGTTTTTAGCTTCTTTAACTTTTCATAATCTTCATCAGATATATAAAGTTCATACCCTGTAGACGACACTTCACTCTCACATGAAAATGATAGGTGGATAATATTGATATTGAAATCCACTGTATCAGTTAGCATTTTTTCGCTATAAAAAGAAATACCATGTGCCCAAAAATCATCCTTTTTTGAAATAGGGAAAAGCTCTATACTGGTGAAGTTCTTGCTTTTTATTAGCTTATAAACAGATTTTAATTTCATGACATCCTCCTAACTCTCGCTTTGTATGGTATCCTTAATATCCAAAAGCACTAAGTCAAGCAAAGATTTACTGATGATTACTCCGTCTAAATAAATCTCGCCATCTACGCTTGTTAAATCCGAATACCCACTAAAATTTCCAAGCACTCTGAGTGTTAGACAATCTCCATAAACCCTAATGGCATCACTTATTTGGATTTGCTCATATTTAACGCTGAAATGTCTCACTTTTTCCAAGATATATTCCATAACATTCTCCTAAACAGTCTGTGTAATAATTCTCAAGTGATTATTTCAACCGAGGCCGGGGATATAATTTTGCAAACACCGTAGAGTGATGCTAAATCTTTAACTACGGTATCAAGCCTCGATAGCCTGTCCATGTCGTCCGCCTGTTCGTATTTCCATAGTAGTTCTCTGAGCTTGGAAACAACGGTTGATTCGGATTCGTCCTTGCAAACTACCGCAAGAATATCCGGTATACACTCTACCTCGTGGTATTCGATAATAAAATACATCGTTTTAGTTTTCATGATAATGCGTCCTCCTTATGTGTTTCCAACATCTGTCTCTCATACTGCTCTATTTGCTCAAAGGACAACCACTCTGGTTTAATCTTCAGCTCATTCCATAGTTTTTTCATATATGCTATATGCCCATTGATATCGGTAATTGTGCTATTGTTATATGGGTATAGATGAGCGTTGCAATCGGATTTTAGCCTGCCGAGCATCATATATTTGAATCTTTGTTCTTCTGATATCGGTTCTTCCTTAAATATTAGATTAACTTTGTAATCTTGATATTTTTCTATGGAGGACATATGTGTATTTGGCTCTCCATTAAACGCATTTCCGGTACTTGTGCATAGGATGCTTTTATCTACTTCATCGCCCTCATCAAGTTCTGTAGAAGTCAGCTCTACATCTTTCCACAAGCACTCATTTTGATCCTTATACACAGGCCTGCTCCAACTGTCAACGCCTATAAATGTTAATTCTAAAGTTTTGTCCATGATATTAATTCCCTTTCTTTGTTTAAGTAAAAGGAAGAGCCTGTTAAAGCTCTTCCTTCCTAATATGTTGTTTAGCCTCAAATTGCGGCTAAAACCTTTCTTGTCTGCGGTACATAGTATACTTCATCTTCAACAGTGTAGTTTTGAGCCATATCAACAGCGAGTGCAAGTAAATTATCTGCTATACTATCAAATCTCTGTATTAGCTTTACTCTCTCTTTAAGCTCATAAATACTGAAGTCTTCAAAATCTTCGTTCATATCTATACTCTTACCGGGATATGTACCAATTTTTAATGGTGGATTAGCATAGTTCACCCTCTCAGGTTTATGGCATACACCACAAATACTGCTCGTTTCCTCTATTGTTGTAAAATTACGCTGGCCACATTTCATGCACCATGATTTGTATTCTGATGGTTCAGCAAATCCTTGATATAAAACTAAATATCCGCCATTTCTGCCGTTTGTCGCAACTTGCCATTGATAATTATGTTCTTTAGCAAATTCATTAAACATTTGGCGGGCTTCACTCCAAAACTCATCTGTTTGAATTAAGTCATAAAGCTTATCACTTACTTCAGAGCTTACTCCTAAGTTATATATTTTGATATTATTGGCATAAGAAGTGCTACCGTTCCAAGAATTCATTGTACTATACCTGAAGTGTTTTCCAAGAAAATCAGTCATAGCAATTCGACTGCGCATATCAACTTCCTTTTTAAATTTCTTCATATGTGCCTCCTAAATGTGCATTTCTGGATAAAGTTGTTTGAATAGTTCCATAAATCTCTTTTGCCCTGCAGGGATTAGTGGCCCTTTAAGCGATGTTTGACTCCAGAGGATACATTCCTCCTCCGCAGTGGCAAATGGACCTACAGTAAAACCATTACCATTATAAACAGGCCTCGGTGGTTTCACTATATCATCCATATCTTTCTTTGTTGTAGCAACCAGTATCCACTGCGATTTCTGAAGTGCTATCGGCAAAAGAAGTTTTTCAGAGTCGTAGATGTCGCCTTCATAATGTTTTAAGATACCAAGTACATTTCGTAGTGCTGATAACCTAAGCTCACGAACCTTGTCTAAACAAGTATTGTCCACCAAAACTGTTGCGATTGCATTTAATATTACAACTTCATACTCCTGCATAACTGCCTCCGATAATCTTCTTAATCATTTCGATATTCGCATCTAACTGAGGAAAAAATTCTTTGTCAGTTTCATATTTCAGGTACATAAAACTTGCTAAAAAGTCCAGCACCAGATTTTCTGAACGCTTAATATGCTTGGGAGGCTTTTGCATTACTTTTGAAATATTCATAATCATATCGCTCCATTTCAACATAAACTCTTCACTCTCAGTAATGTTGAACTCGTTTAGCCAAGCTTTAACCGTATGTTGTTGCCCTTTTGAACCACAAGCATCTCTCTGAACAAAGTAGCTTATTTTGCCTGTACCGTCCTTCATCATTCTTCCAAGGGGGAACAATGCACAAACTGTAGGCTTTGCACCATGTACTGAGCATTTCCCACTTTTAAGTAGAGGGCAAACCAACCCATGAGGTTTTGGCAGAAGTCTAATAACTGGCATTTTTGAATTCCCACCTATATAAACCTCACAATATTTTTCGACTAGTTCCACCGGGCGGATATTCAGATGCTTTGCCATACGATAAATATCATACGCTGACAACAAAATATCTTCGCGATTTCTACAACAGCCTCCACACTGTTTACACTTAAAATCAAATTTATCATCAACTCCAAGTGTGTTTTTTTGCCATACTTCTATTTCTTTTG
>CAYJEK010000062.1:0-9898 GCA_964369205.1 uncultured Oscillospiraceae bacterium
AAGCACATAACATAATCAAAACTGTTTAAGTTATGATTTGAGGCAGGGAGTGGGAGTAGCACTCTGTGGATGCTGTATGCAGAAAATATACAGAAAACACCCTAATTTTAGGGTGTTTTTTTGCATTTTATGAGATATTATGCTAAAAAATGATAAATTATACAGTGGTGTAGTGCGACTGATAACAAAATGATAATATAATTTTTGTTGCCAGCCAGTATCAAAGTAGTATCAAGCCTTGATAACAAGGGATTTTACTTAAAAAATGCTGAGTATAGACTGAGTACAGCTGGTTATAAAATGGCTACATAGAGATTTAGAAATGATGATTGCATCAACATTTTAATTCAAAAAGGATTTCCGATTTTAAATTTGGAAGTCTTTTTTTAATTATTAGATGAATCTCTGTAACTCAAAATTACATTAGAAATTAAAATTCCTAAAAGTATAAAGATAATTGATAAAATAATATATACAGCATTTTGACTATTATTTAATACATCGCTACCATTTGAATTCAAGCCAACCGCTATTAAGGAATATGGACTTAAAAACCAGAGGTCAACAGTGATAAGTATTAGTGCGAAAATTCCAAAAATAAATGAAAGCCCAACGGGAACTGCAAAATTTCTTATAAGTAAAGAAAATAAAGTTTGTACAGAAACTATAGCTAACACCCCGAATATACCTTTTATAATCCAAGATAAAATTTCGAAAGGCACACCTTCAAGTCCACAGTAAAACCCACTTATGAGATAAAAAACAGCTGTAACTATTAGCGCTGATATCGAAAACAAAGTACAAATTAAAAATTTACCTAGCAAAAGCTGTAATCTACTTATTGGCACGGATAAAAAGCTATTAAAACACCCTTGTTCAATTCTAAAGCTATAAGAGCAAATTAATCCGATTAACACAGGCAAAAAGAAGTAGCTCAAAAACAAAGTGTGCTGTGTCCATAAGCTATACCAACCATTAGTTAAAATTTCAGTATTTTGCATGTAATTAAATGTTCCAAATATGGCTGAAATTATAGGTAAGATAAAAAATGATAATAATACTTTTGATTTTCGAAGTTTTAAAAACTCTGCTTTTAGTACTCGCATATTACACTTCCTTTCGTTTAAAATATGTTACTGAAACTAAATATGAAAAAATTGATAGAGCCGAAATAGCAATAAAATATTCCCATTTAAAAGGCACATAATAATAGTCTACAATTCTTGTTTCTATGTCCCAATTCATACTTACTGTGGACAATAACATATAATAAGAGCTTGGAATAATCTTAGTTATTATTGGTGGGAAAAAAGCTGATAAAAACCCTAAAAATCCAGTAATTATGCCTACAATAAAAGGAATAAACTGGTTTTTAATGCAAAGCGATAATACTAAAAAAATAGTGCTTACTAATATGCTTGTTACAGTTTGTGAAAAGAAAAATGATGTATAATCTACCACGCTAAAAGTATCATGAAACGAAGAAAATTTTCCGAGTAAAGCTACAAATAAAACTTCAATAAAAACAAATAACATTAAAAAGACTATCGAAATTATATATTTTGCAGAAAATATATGGGCTTTTCTTTGTATTACAAATAATGATTTGTAATTACTTCCTTTATGCTCCATATCACAAAATCTTGATACCATAACACCAATTATTACAGGGAAAAAAAGCGAATTTAGTACCGGCAGTTGATAAAGCATTGTTTGATAACCATTCCTTGCAAAGTCACTATCGTTAAAAAACATTGCAAAACTAAGCCAGAAAAGTTCAACTAAAATCATTCCAAGAGAAATCAATAGTATATGTTTGCGCCTTAATTTTAATACTTCTGCTTTTAGAGATGTTATCATAAATTCACCTCTCTATTTGTAAGCTCTAAGAATATATCTTCTAAACTCTTACTGTTTTCTGAAATTCTTGTCATATAGATATTATGCTCAAGTAGCTTTTGTTGCATGTTAATTAAAATATCATCACTTAAAACAGGGCAAGCTAATATATCCCCACATATATTCATTTCATTAAAAATTTGATTAGCTTTCACATTATTTGATGTTTTTATCTCCAAATGAGGGTCGCTTTTTTCTCTTAACTTATTTAAAGTCCCCTCGAAAACGATTTGACCACTGTCAATTATACTCACAAAATCTGCTATTTGTTCGATTTCAGATAATAAATGACTTGAAATCAGCACGGTAGTGTCCATTATTTGAGGCAAATCCTGAATTAAACTGCGAATTTCTGCAATACCAGCGGGGTCAAGTCCATTGGTAGGCTCATCGAGCAGCAAGATTTTAGGACTTCCAAGTAAAGCGTTAGCAATTCCTAAACGCTGTTTCATGCCGAGAGAAAATTTTGAAACTCTCTTTTTTCCTGTGCTTTCAAGTCCTACAATAGCTAAAACTTTAGCGATTTCTTTTTTATTAATAGAGCGTAATGCGCAGGTAATCTCTAAGTTTTCATAAGCGGTTAAATGTCCGTAGTAACTTGGTGTTTCGATAAGTGAGCCTATATTTTTTAGTATTTGGGTTTGATTTTTAGAATTAAGCTCTTTATCTAACACTGTTATATTGCCGTTTGTTTTATGAACTAAACCCAATATCATTTTCATTGTTGTGGTTTTACCTGCGCCATTCGGCCCTAAAAACCCATAAACTGACCCTTTCGGTATATTCAAATTCACTCGATTTACACATGTTTCTTTGCCATATTTTTTTGTTAAATTGCTTGTTTTAATTACATATTCCATAATCACATCTCCTTTTCAAAGCCTATCTTATCAAAATTACCTTACAGCTTGCTGAATCTCGCCTTAAGATTACCTTAAGAATGTATAGATAGCTTTGAAAACTAAAAAAAATATGATAAAATAATAAAAAAGGAGAGAGTTATGAACGATATATTTAATGCGAAAATATTAATAGTAGACGATGAAATAGAACTCCAAAAAATGCTTAAAACATTGCTTGTTAATGCAAACTTCAATAATTTATATACAGCGAGTGATGGCAAAATTGCTATTTCTCTAACAAAAGAACATGAATTTAATTTAATTTTGCTTGATATTATGTTGCCAGATACAAATGGATTTGAGCTATATGAAAAACTTACAAAGATTAAGAGTACTCCTGTAATTTTTCTTTCAGCAAGAGATGAAGATATCAATAAACTTCGTGGATTAGGACTAGGTGCTGATGATTATATCACAAAGCCATTTTTACCAGAAGAGCTAATTTTACGTATTTCTGCAGTTCTCAGAAGAACATTTACACCTCAATACACGAGAATTTCACTCGGAAATACTACGGTGGATTTTGATGACTTAAGCTGTAAAAATGAAGATATAACACACACTTTAACAGCAACAGAGTTTGCAATACTTAAAAAACTTTTTGAAAATCGCGGGAAAATTGTAACGATAGATAATCTTTGTAACGCTGTATGGAAAGAAGGAAATTTCGGATATGAAAACACTTTAATGGTGCACATTCGTAGACTTCGTGAGAAAATCGAGGAAAACCCATCAATACCTAAGCATATTGTTACAATTAGAGGACTTGGCTATAAACTATCAAAGGAGAGCGAGGATGAATAGAGTTTTTAAAAACACTTTTCGAATTGGGCTGCTGATTTTCACGATAATTATTATCAGTGTTTTGATTAATCTTTTTCTATATACTGGATTTGTGCTAACTTATGTAAACGATGCAACTAGCCAGCATCTAAATGTAAAAGAATATGCGAGTGCACTAAGTTTTGAAGGTGAAAACTACGTTTATGATGAAAGTTTTTCAACGTCACTTGATGAACATAATGCTTCAGCCTTTTTAATAGATAATGACGGTAAAGTTTCATGGGAACACAATAAACCTACCGAAATCGAAAATGAATTTAGTTTAAGCGATATTGCTTCGTTTTCGAGATGGTATTTAGATGGATATCCTGTAAAAGTATGGACTACTGAAAATGGGATTTTTGTATTACTTGAAGAGAAAAATTCTATTTGGAAATATAATATTGAACTGAAAACACATCATTTTGAGCTGTTTTTATGGCTTGTTCCATTAGTTTTAATATTGAACTTTGCGATTATTTTGCTTATCTGCTTTAAAATGATTAAAAAATGGCAAAGAGAAAGAGAACTCTCAAGAACAGAATGGATAGCTGCAGTGTCACACGATGTGAGAACTCCACTTTCTATGATTTTGGGTTACTCTGAAAATCTAAAAAATGAAAACACCTTAACAAAACATCAAAGGGAACAATTAGAAATTATATCAGACCAAAGCAAAATTATGAAAAATGCTATCGGAGATATTAATTTAATAAACAAACTTGATTTCAATTTTCATGAAAATGAAATTTTCTCTGTTTCGAAAGTAATCCGTGATGTAGTTACAAGTATTATAAATTCAGATTTAGAAAATAAATTTAGTTTTGAGATAGATATAGAAGACAGTGTGTTCTTAAAAGGAGACGAGAGTCTATTTTCAAGATTAATTCAAAATATTACTGGGAACGCTATAAAACATAATCCAGAAGGGGTAAAAATATTTATCAACATGAGTTTGGATAGGAGAATTTTAACACTTGAAATTTTTGATGATGGCAGAGGTTTTTCTGAGATAGCACTAAAAAAGGCAAATGAAAGTGCGGAAATAGATTTCAGTAAAGACAATGGTCTTGGAATTTATATTTCAAAGAGAATTGTTAAACTCCATAAAGGTAAGATTGAATTTTCAAATGTGAATGGTGCTAAAATTTTGATGAGATTTAAAACTTATACTAAAATCAAATAAAAAAAGACTTCCGATTTTCATTTCGGAAGTCTTTTTTGCAGCTTTAGTTATATATCTTTTTACCAGTTATTTTTATGTTTTTGTTCGAGATAATTTTAAAATCTGAATTCTTCTCTTACCTAGCAGTATCATAAATCACGCTTAGTAATAATTTTATTCTTAAACATACATTCATCAAGGTGGTGAAGATAATCCACTATATTAGGATAGTTGCCGTTTTCGTATTGTGCGTACCCAACAGCAACACCTGACATATTGCTATTATCAAAAGTTTTGAGCTTTTCTTGAATAACAAGTAATCTTTGCTCTAATTTATCAAAAGGAATATTATATAATATCGCAGAAAATTCATCTCCACCTACTCGATAACAATTCCCGTATTCGCCTAAATGCTTCTGTGCTAATTCAGCAAAGCAAACTAAATAATTATCACCTGTCTGATGTCCCATATTATCATTAAAATATTTCAAATTATTCAAATCAAAGGTGATTATAATTTTGGTTAAGTCGCCACTTTCCTTGAATTCTTCTAAATCTCTTTCAAATGCATGACGGTTGAGTAATGACGTCAATATGTCAGTATATGCAATTTTACTTAAGTATTCTGTATGCATACTTTTAACCCAAACGGTTCTTAACTTCAGAGCGGTTGATATTAAACAAGCCATTAGATATAATAACATGCCTGTTTGAAGGCTCACACCCATTGAATTCATATTATCGCCAAAATAAAAAACAAATAGTTCTGCAAGTGCAGTAAGAACTAATAATGATATTTGTAGCAAAATAACTCTTGCGTCTATATTCTTTTTAGCAAAAGATTCATAAATTATAGATGATATAAAATACAGCAAGGCGATTAGCATAATCAAATGTACTATCCATAAAGTATTATAATAATAGGCTATTTTGGTAAAATGTAAAAAAGCTGATACAATAAAATTAACAATAAACGCTATACAAAAATACTTGGATAATGACTTGTGGGATGGTGTATACATACTGTCAACATAGAAAATAAAAGGTATAAATAATAGTTGTATAGACCAATAAGGAAGATGTCCTAATATAAAAGTATCACCAATGATAAATTGCAGCAAATTAGTTTCACTAATCAGCCAAATAGCTATATTAGTTGATAATAAGCCAAGATATAATACTATGTTATTGTTTTTCAACCCTTTTGAAATAAAGGCCTGTGTTATTAATAGAGTAATACCAATAATCAGTATTATAGTAGATACAAGCAGTTTCATAGCGCTTTTATAGATTAAGAATAAGGCGGCTTCACTTTCTTCTGCTAAGTATATATCAATTATTCCGATTGAGGTTTTGTCATCGCTCGGTACAACCTCTATTTTTATGTTATTATCTTCCTGAATATATGGCAATTCTACAAAATGCCATATGCCTCCATTTGGTGTGGAAAAAATGGTGCTACTATCTTGTCCGAACTCATAAACGATTTCAGAATTCACACTGATAGTGAAAGCTTGATGCATACTCTCAAGTATAATAACCGGACTTTTATATTCGCTTGTAGAGATTGTGCTCATAAGGCTGTAAGGTTCAAAGTTAGTATCTTGGGGATTAAAATCCATCATTTCAATTTCTTCGTTTATCCCATTGTTTTCTAATGTCCAAGTGCTAAGCTTTAGTATAGCTGTTTCATCGTAAGTTAATAGCATGTTTTTTTCATTATTCAAAAAATAGGAAGCGACACATAAAATAAATAAAACTATGACACAACCTACAAATAAGTTTAATAATTTTTTACTCATATTTTCTACCATCCGTTATTTGTGAAATGTAATACTGTATACTATCCCTTATTATACTACACATTTACACTAAAATTCCATTGACATATTAACTGATTTTACAATTATATTGCGATTTTATGAATGCTACCTGTCGTGTCAAGATAATCTATATGCAATTTAATTAACTGGGGAAATAGGGAATATACTTAAAGACTTCCAGTGATTTAACTCACATGGAAGTATTTATTTTTGTTTAGATATTAGAGGATATCGCCACTAAAATCACTGGATGTAAATAATTGATATCATACTCAAGGAAAGAAAAAATAAAAAAGATTTAAGAGGATTAGGCATGTGATCTTTTCGATTTGCCTGCCCTATGATTTTTACAGTAGATTGACAGATATGCAATAAAATAGTATGATTGACAAAAGAAATCTAGAAAGAAGTGAGTTAAGATGAGTGAAAAAATGCACCATATACAGTGTGAGAAAGATGAAGTAGGAGAGTATGTGTTTTTGCCTGGTGACCCAAAGCGCGTGGAGGTAATAGCAAGCTTTTTGGAGAATTCAAAACTAGTCGCGGATAGCAGAGAATTTGTGACATACACAGGGTATTTGGATGGAGTAAAAGTCTCAGTAACTTCTACTGGTATAGGCGGACCATCAGCAGCGATTGCTATGGAAGAATTAATTAAAATTGGTGCAAAAACATTTATAAGAATAGGTACATGCGGTGGAATTAACCCACAACTATTAGTCGGAAGTAGTATTATTGCAACTGCTGCAATCAGGAAAGAAGGAACTTCAAAACAATATTTACCAATAGAATTTCCAGCTGTAGCAAATTATGATGTTGTCTTTGCGTTAAAAGAAGCAGCTCAGAAAAACAAGCAACAGCATTATATAGGTGTTGTGGAGTCAAAAGATTCATATTATGGGCAACATGACCCTAATTCAATGCCAGTGAAAAATGAACTAAGCGATAAATGGGAAGCATACAAACTTGGCGGTGCGCTTGCATCTGAGATGGAGGCAGCAGCATTGTTCACTGTTGCAGCGGTAAGAGGAGTTCGTTGCGGTGGGATTATGCATTTAGTACGCAATAAAGAGAAGGAAATCTTGACTAAATCAGAAGTTTTGCTTGATAATAACGTTGATATAACTATAAAAATAGCAATTGACGCTATGAAAAATTTGATTTTACAGGATGCATATTTATGAAATACGAAGATATTAAAAACATTGAAATAACTGGATGGATTTCACAGATTATAAAGAAAATGCCTAAAGATATAATGGATAACTGTTCTTTAAACATTTATTCAAAAAACGATCGAATAATAGAAGTAGGTGCGAGAGCTGAGAAAGTGTACATCGTAGTAAAAGGTAATGTGAAAATAAAAAATATGTTGCCAAACGGAGTAGTATATTCCTTTGCTAGTATGCGTGCACCATTTTTGTTAGGGGAAGATGAGACTTTTGCTTCAATAAAACATTATCGAGGAATAGTGGACTGTGAAGGCAAATGTGTCGCTATTTGTATGAGCAAAGAAACTTTTATTGAGTGGATGCATAAAGATATAAGCGTATTATACGAAATCTCAAGCTTTATCATAAAAAAGCATATTACGCAAAAAATCAAAGACAGGAGCTATTTGTTTTTGTCAGGTAAATCTAGGCTTGCATATTGCCTTAGTGAATACTATAATATCAAGCAAAAAGATAATGAGTGCTTATTAAAAATTACGAGAGAACATCTAGCTGATGAAATTGGCTTTTCTGTAAAAACAGTAAATCGGTGTATAGCTAAACTAAAAGATGAACAAGCACTGTCAATTATTGGACATGGGATAAGAATTAATGAACAAGAATATAAAAAATTGATTTCACTTTTAAACAATTAATGTGTAACTTTGACAAAAACGAAGAAAAAAGGACATATGTCCTTTTGTTTTTGCTTTGAATATTATATAATACAGACAATCTAAAGAGTACAAGGGCGTGCCGAAAGACACCGCCTTGTACTCTTTTATTTTTTTGAGGTGAGAAATCAATGAACATTAGAAAAAACCAGATTACAGTTGGGATATGTATTTTATTAACAGCATTTTTCTTTGGCACTATGGAGATATCTTTAAAGCTTGCAGGGGTGCAATTCGATGCAATTCAATTGACGTTTTTAAGATTTTTCATAGGTGGAATAATTCTTTTGCCATTTGCAATTATAGATTTGATAAAAAGAAAAGTTAAACTAACTATACATGACCTTATTTATTTATTGATACTTGGAATAGTTTGCATATGTTTTAGCATGTTCTTATACCAGATAGGTGTAATGAGAACTAATGCAGGTTTAGCTGCAATTATTATTTCGATTAATCCAGTCTTTACAATGATTTTTTCGCATTTTTTAGTATCGGATAAATTTACAGTAAAAAAGGCAATTGTCCTCGCTCTTTACGTAATCGGTTTAGTCATAGTTGCAAATCCTTTTAGTCTCGGTGAGGGAAATGACATTGTTGGAGTACTCATAGTTTTAGTAGCATCAGTAGCTTTTGGATTATATACCGCCTTAGGAAAAAAGAAGATTGCAAAGCTTGGAGGAATGGCGCAAAATAGTTTTAGCTTTCTTTTGGGTAGTGGAATTTTACTAATAATAATGCTATTTATGAAATCACCTATCATCAGCGGTATCACACTGGAAAATCTTTCATTAGTATTGTATTTAGGAGTATTTGTTACTGGAGTTGGATACTATTGTTTTGTAAAAGCAATACAGCTGAGCAGTCCTTCTACAGCATCAATCGCTTTTTTCATAAAACCAATATTAGCAATTGTATTAGCATTTGTTATATTAGGCGAAACTATAACGATAAACAAGATTATTGGGGTAAGCCTGGTAGTGGTAGGGTCGCTAATTAACATAGTAAAAGTAAAAAAACATAGTATCGGAGGAAAATAAAATGGAAAAAAACATAGCGCAAGTTATATATGATTTAGTATTGGAGTTAAAATTTGAGATGTTACCCGAATATGCGATTAAGCATGCAAAAACTTTAACGCTTGACGTTTTAGCTTCAATGATTGGCACAAGAGATATTATATCTAGCAAAATAGCTCGAGAAATTGCTTGTGAAATGGGTGGACCTAAAGAGGCTAGCATTGTAGGAGAAAAAGAGAAAGTAGCGCTACCGAATGCTGCATTTGCAAATGCGGTTCAGTGTTATGGGTTTGACTTTGTAGATGACCATAACGAATCTAATGCACATCCATCTCCAGTTACATATCCAGTTAGCTTAGCGATAGCACCCATGCAAAAGTCAA
>CAYJEK010000063.1:0-9756 GCA_964369205.1 uncultured Oscillospiraceae bacterium
GATTGTGCGTTGGTATATAGCATCTTTAATCTTAGTGATATCATAATAATTTGTTGGGTTACTCACTTCATGTACTGCATCATAACTCATTATGGGAAACACTTCTCCAAATTCTTTAGCTCGTCCTACTAAATCAGCATCTTCATAAGAAAGGGCAACTACAAGATAGGTTGTTGATCCTTCTTTGTAGCCATCACTTTCTAATGAATCGTTATATATAGCCAATACTTTAGTTTGTTTTACAAGTTCACCATAGATAATTTTTTCTTGATTATCAATGGCTTCGATTCCAGTGCCAGAAAAGTACAAGTCAATATTGTGGCCTTCTCTTATTGAGTTTGCATAAGTGTTTGCTTTGTCAACTTCTAAAGTAACAGCAAGTTCTTCTTCCTCAAGATCAAAATACCCAGCATTTTTAACTTCACTTTTTTCTTTAATTAGATCACGATAAATCAACGAGCCTTCTGCAAGGGAGTTACCATAATCTAGAACTTTACCCACAATGTCACTTTCATCAATATAAATATTTTCAGATAAAATAGTATTAGGAATTTCGACAAACATTAAATCTTCCTTTGTTATTTCTTTTCCTTCCTTTAAATATTTGTTTGTTATGGGAATTTGTTTTAAGTTTAAAGAGTGGGCTATGGTTTGGTTAAATATCATTGTTGTGAATATTGCAAATACTATCATAAGAATGCATGTAGCTAGTTCTTTATGTTCTTTAATTTTTTTCATTAATTACTCCTTTTATCATCAACAAGTATTAAACTAAAGTATTTCGTGGTAGAAATTTCATCAATGCTCTTCAATTCATTTTCGAAGCTTATTTCTGCAGCTATTGCAGCTGGAAAAGAATTTACTTCAATAAAGTTAATGGTGTATGGAGCATTCAAGTCATTATTAAATTCAAAATTCTCTCTCCAAATTTCTTTCGTAGTTTCTTCATCTAAAGTACATTCATTATTTACAATGTAATCTCCAATATTAATGCAATCTTGTAGTGTAGTTAATTGAGTGGTGCGAGTAGCTTCAAATATATTATCATCTAATAATAATTCATTGCTGTAATCAAGCCCACCTAGTACTAAGCACACAAAGAAAATAATGATACTAAAAAAAGCAACAGCACCACTCACAAACATTCCTCCTATCCTAGTAGTTTGTTGAAACTATCAAGTATACCTTGAGTTAATTCATTCATAAAATCACCTTTTGCGAATGTTATGAATAGTCCAAAAACTGCAATTACTACAATAACTAATCCGTATTCTTCAAAAAAAGCTTTCAAAATTTCACCCCGCTTTCATAAAAAAATAATTTTATAAAAAATTACTTTATACTTATATATAGTCCAAAGATAAAAAAATCCTAAAAAAATAAATTACGGCACTCATTATAAAATCAATATTTGTAAAGGATACAACATAAAAAAAAGTTTATAAAATTAAATGTTAAATCATGTGTAATAGTTAATAGTTTATAAAAAAAATATAAATTTTTAACAAATATTTAAAAAAAGAAAAAATTTACCAAGAAAATAAATTAAGAATTATTGATACAAAGGATTTAATTTGGTATACTTTGCATTGAAACAAAAATGTTTTTACGGAGGAGATTTATGAAATACATTACTTTTGCGATACCAAGTTACAATTCGCAAGATTATTTACATCGCTGTGTTGATTCATTACTTCCTGGTGGGGAAGATGTAGAGATAATAATCGTTAATGATGGATCGAAAGATGATACAGCAAAAATTGCAGATGAATACGCACTTAAATATCCAAATATTGTAAAAGTAATTCATAAAGAGAATGGTGGACATGGCTCAGGTGTCAATTCTGGAATTAGTAATGCTACTGGAGTATACTTTAAAGTAGTTGATTCAGATGATTGGGTTGATTATGATAGTTATATGTCACTTCTTTCAAAGATAAAAGAAACAGTGGATAATAAGGTTGATATTGATTTGTTTTTGGTAAATTTTGTGTATAACCGTCTGGAAGAAAAAAAGACAAATCCAGTAAACTATAAAAATATATTCACTCCTAATAAAATCACTGCGTGGAATGAAATGGGCACTTTTAAAGTTGGGCAATATTTAATTATGCATGCACTTGTTTATAAAACAAAGGTTCTAATCGATTCCAAACTAAAATTGCCTGAACATACTTTTTATGTAGATAATATTTTTGCTTATCAACCATTTCCATATGTTAAGAACATATTTTATTTAGATGTAGATTTTTACCAATATTATATTGGTCGTGAAGATCAATCCGTCAATCAAAAAACAATGGTCAAACGCATTGATCAACAAATGCGAGTTACTAGGATAATCATGAATTGTGTGGACCTTAAAGAGGTAAAAAAGACAAATGCACAACTCGCAAAATACTTAACAAGATATTTTTCAATTATGATGACAATTTCTTCGGTATTATGTTCTCTTTCTAAAGATGAGGCTGAAAAACAACAAAGAAGACTACTTTGGGAAGAATTAAAGAAGAAAGATATTCAACTATACAACAACATTAGGTATCGTTCTATAAATGTTCATATGGTAATGCCTGAGCCAATTAGTGATGCAGTTGCAATAAAAGCTTATCATTTTGCAAGAAAAAAATTTATGTTCGCATAAAATTCATCTTAGCAAATTTTGTAGTTTAACAAAAAAGGTAATAATCTGACTGCCTTTTTTTATACACACTCAAAAATAGAAACATCAAACAAGAACCCTTTAAAAGCTATTAGTTTTGGACCTGTATTCATATCACATAAATATCATAGGCAAGCATTAGGCAGAAAGTTGATTGCACACTCTATTGAAAAAGTAAAGGAAATGGGATTTGTAGGGATACTAACATTAGGCTATCTATATCATTATGTACCTTATGGTTTTGTTGGTGGTAAAAAGTACAGTATATCTATGGCTAACGGAAAGTTCTACACAAGACTCTTAGCTTTACCACTATACGATGGTGCATTTGATAATATTAGTGGAATAGCTTGTTTTTCAAAGGATTTAGATGTAACAGAAGTTGAAGTAACAGAATTTGAAAAGAATTTTCCATACAAAGAAAAACAAGTTTTACCATCTCAAGAAGAATTTATAATGGTTAAAGTGAAGAAACGCTTATTATAATTGCTGTTTCTTTAAACCGCATTGACAACGTGTCATATATAACACTATAATATAATCAGTGGCGTTAATGGTAGAATGAGGTGTTACCAATGAACGAAAATGTAGTATTAAAATCAAGGAAGTACAGAAATTTAACTCAACAACAGCTTGCAGATATTATGGGAATTGACAGGGGTAGGATTAGTAAAATCGAAAACGGAAGTGCAAATCCAACCGTATCCCAACTTTCTAAGCTTGCAAGAGCTATGAACATGAAACTTAAAATAGAATTTATACCCTATGAAGAAACTCAGCCGGAGTAATGACGCACGCAAATTCACAGTTATTCATGGTATAACCATATAGTGTGGAAAACAATATCGCAAAAAATATACAAAATACGAACTGGAGCGTTAAATAAAATGATTGATATATTAAAATCAAAAGATGAGCTTATAAAACTATTTATTGATAACACACCGATTGCATATGTTATTTTGGATAATCAATATAGAATTCATTATATAAATGAGAGCTTTGCAAAGCTTAGAAACCTTGATATGAATAAAGTCTACGGAGACAAATGCTATAACCTATCAAATGGAGGAAAGCCATGTGCAAAATGTGCAGTTGCTAAATCTTTCGAAAGTTGTGAAAAAGCATTTATTTCAAGAAAAGACTTTTTGCCAAACGGAGTTGTTCGCTATATTGATGATTACGCTATCCCTTTGCAATTAGATGAAAGCGGAAATGTGCTTTATGTCCTTGAAATAATGATAGACCGCACAAAAGAAATGGTTGCCTTAGAACAGCGTAATAAAGATTACGATGAGATACTTCAAATTCTCTCAACTCTTTTAGAAGCAAAAGATAGCTATACCGCTTCTCACTCGAATAATGTACGAAAACTTTCACTTAATCTTGCTCGTGCGCTTAACTTAACTTCGGACGAGGTTTTTGAAATTTCCGTTGCGGCGAGTTTGCACGATATTGGTAAAGTTAGGATACCAGATTCCATAATCAACAAAAACGGCAAACTTACCGATGAGGAATATAATGTGATAAAAAGTCACCCTGTTGAGTCTTACAATATGCTTGAGGGACTTGAAAGCTTTGGCAATATTAGGCGCATAGCAAAACATCATCATGAAAGATATGACGGATATGGCTATCCCGACAAACTCTCCAAAGACGAAATTTCCGTAGGATCTAAAATTTGCGCAGTGGCAGACACCTATGATGCTATAACCACAACTCGTTCTTACAGGAAGGCACATACACATGAATATGCCCTAAAGGAAATATCAAATGTTATGGGAACGCAGTTAGATAAGACTGTTGCTACAGCCTTTATCAATATGGATTTCGAGAACATGGTTGACGGTTTGTATTCCGTAAGAAATTCAAGTCATCTTGAGAGGGTTATTACTTTGGGCAATTTGGATATTGCCACAGAAGCCGAAATCTCAAAATTATCAAGTATTGATTTATCAGCTTTGTTTGAAAAGATATTTGAAGCTACTCCATGTGGATATATTTTGATGGACAAAGATCGAAAAGTTCTTTTTGCCAGTGATTATTTGAAAGAGTATTTTGAGCTGTCAAAAGAAAAGTTAAACGGTAAAATCTGTTTTGATTTTTTAGGCATTAGTGTAGAATCTTGTTCCAATTGTGCGATTTTAAGATGTCTTAAAAGTCATAAAATTGAGTATATGCAACAAGAAATCCCAAAGCATAGCGGGAGCAAAATTTTTGATGTTTTTGCTGTACCACTCGTACAAAATGATGGTACTTTGGAAAATGTTATCGAGATCATTATCGACCGTACTGATGAAGTTTTAGCACAGCGAGCACGTAAGAATGATTTTGAAAAGCTCATATCAATGCTTGAAAATATTTTTGTATCCCAAAAAGAGCAGATAGATAACGATAATCTATCGGAGGTTATCATAGGTTTGCAAAAAAGGCTTTATGAATTATTAGAAAAATATTAAGTGCAGAAATATCAACAGAATGAGTGGAGGTTACAATGAGCATAATAGAAATTAAAGATTTTGTTAAGGCTTATGGAAAGTTCACTGCGGCTAAGGGGTAAATTTATCTATTCCTAAAGGGCAAATATCATTGCTTGCGGTTAATAAATAAGGTACATTTATGTTTTTAATTTTTTCTTTGTTATCGAAACAATCAATTTTACATAAACATAAATTCAAGTTTGAACTTTTGAAATAAGGAATTAACCATTTAATTAAAGAAGTTTTTCCTACAGCAGAAGAACCAGAAAACAAGATAATTTTATTTAACATATGACATTACCCCTATAAAAGTTAGTTTAATGCAACATAGAAAATAAATCTGTCTCATTTGATACAATAGAAATGATTTGATATAATTATATCAGTTGCTGATTGTGTTATATATGCTATAATTATAAGTAAAGTTAGTCAAGGCTAATTAGATTATTGAAAGTAGAATATGTTTGAATCACAGCAATAGGTTAAGGGATTCAAAGTTATTTAAAGATATTATGTTACCTGTGGATAAGTTGGTGTTTAAAAAATTCGATAAGAACCAAGTTATAAATGTGAATACTGATGCTATTGGTGTAATAATAAAAGGTAGTGTAGAAGTATTTCAATTACTTCTAGATGGATATGAAATTCATCTTTCCACTTTAAAAGAAAACGAAACCTTCGCAATCAGTACTATTTTCTCAAAGGAAGAAATGAGCACATCTTTAAAGTGTGTATGTGACTGTGAAATCTGTTTTATTGAAAAAGATATTATTGTGATGCTAATGAAAGATGATTGTGAATTGGCATTTAGATTTATAACATTATATAATAAGAAAGTAGACTTCTTATTACGTCGAATAAAACAACTAACTATGCCAACAACTTTAAAGAAAATAGTAGCTTATCTTGTGGAAGAAAATAACGATTTTAAAGTTGTGCTTCATCAGCGAGATAAGTTAGCGAGCTATTTAGGAATAAGTAGAGCAAGTTTTAATCGTGAGTTGACGTATCTAAAGAATAAACATATAGTTTCAGCAATCGATAACCATTTGGTTATCAATGATATGAATGCTTTACAATCGATTTACTATCAATGAAAGGGAAAGAAAATGAAAAGAAAAACATTATTATTTTTAGTTTCTGTATTGCTTGTATTATTTACAGGTTGTACAACAAGTGCACCAGAAGTTACACCAACACCTACAATGCCTGCTGAGGTAAATCCAGTGGATATGAGTGTTAGAGCATTAAAAGGTCCTACAGCTATGGGGATGATCAAATTTATGGATGATGTTCATACAGGGGTATTAACAGATAATAACTATGATGTTGCGATTACTCCAACTACTGATGAATTAGTACCACTTATTTCTAAAGGCGATGTTGATATTGCTGCATTACCTGCAAATTTAGCGTCTGTATTATATAACAATACAGAGGGAGCAATTCAAGTTTTAGCAATTAACACTTTAGGTGTATTATATATCGTTGAAGGTAATGAAACAGTAGCAGATATAACAGATTTATCAGGAAAAACGATTTATGCATCAGGAAAAGGAGCAACGCCTGAGTATGCATTAAATTATATTTTAGAAGCTAATGGCTTAACAGATGACGTTACTATTGAGTGGAAGAGTGAACAAGCAGAAGTGGTTACAGCTATTGCAAATGATGAAGATGGCGTTGCAATGTTACCACAGCCATTTGTAACTACAGCACAAACTCAAAATCCTGATATTAAGATAGCTTTGGATTTAACTGAAGAATGGAACAATACAGAAACAAGTAGTGCCTTAATCACAGGGGTAGTGGTTGCTAGAAAAGATTTTGTTGAAGAAAATAAAGAGGCAGTTGATGCATTTTTAATGCACTACAAGGGTTCTGCTGATTTTGTAAATACTAACTTGGAAGAAGCTGCTGCTTTAGTTGGTAAATACGAAATTGTGCCAGAAGCAGTAGCATTAACAGCACTTCCATATTGTGGAATTACGTTAATAGATGGCGATGAAATGCAAACGATGTTATCTGGATATTTAGCAGAATTACATAAGCAAAATCCTGCTTCTGTTGGTGGAGAACTTCCTGCTGATGAATTCTATTATGGAAACTAAAAAAGACAGTATTTTAATAATTTTATTTTGGTTACTTGTTTGGCAAATTTTAAGTGTTGTAGTCGGTGCACAAATATTACTTCCATCACCACTAGTTACGTTTGTAAGTTTGTTTGAATTATTAACTAAAGGAGATACCTATTTAGCTATAGGTATCTCTACTTTAAAAATTTCCCTAGGCTTTATCATGTCAATGATAACAGGGACTTTTTTCGCGTTTATAGCATATAAAAACAAACTATTTAAAAAACTGATAAGTCCAATAATGATGATTACTAAAGCAGTACCAGTAGCCTGTTTTATTATTTTGCTGTTAGTGTGGTTATCTTCGAGATCATTATCAATGGTAATTTGCTTTATGATGGGATTACCAATATTTTATTCTAATACCTTAACAGGTATAGAAAATATACCAAAATCATTGCTAGAGATGTCAAAAGTATTTAAACTGAGTAATTATGTGAAACTGAGATACATTTATACACCGATGATATTACCTTATTTTAAAACTGCATGTGCCTTAGCCTTAGGACTTTGTTTCAAAGCAGCAATAGCAGCTGAGATTTTAGGTTTACCTAATAACTCTATAGGTGAAAATTTATACAATGCAAAAATATTTTTGGATATGCCAGATTTATTTGCGTGGACCATAATCATTATTTTTATGAGCTATCTTATGGAATATGTTTATATGAAATTAGTTCAAATAATTTGCAAGAAATGTGAGGTGATTCACCATGTTAAAAATTAAAAATATAGATAAATCTTATCATGATTTAGTAGTTTTAAAAGATTTTAACTTAGAGATTGCTCAAGGCTGTAGTTATGCTGTTCAAGGTAAATCAGGTATAGGAAAAACAACATTGTTTAGAATAATATTGGGATTAGAAAAACTAGATAAAGGTGTTATTGAAGGTTTAGAGAATCTTAACATTAGTGCTGTTTTTCAAGAAGATTGTTTATTGGAGTATTTGGATGTTTACAGCAATATTGTTATCAGTGATATCAAAAATATAAAAGAAAAAACAGTAGATGAGGCACTTGAAAAGGTAGGATTACTAGAATGCAAGCATCAATTAGTATGTGAGTTATCAGGAGGGATGAAACGCCGAGTAGCTATTTTAAGAGCTTGTTTAGCACAATTTGATTTACTTTTGTTAGATGAACCTTTTAAAGGCTTAGATGATGATACAAAAAAGCAAGTTATTGATTATATAAAAGAGTGCACACGAAATAAAACAATGATGCTTATTACTCATGATAAAAAGGAAATTGAGTTTTTTAATATCCCTATTGAAATAATAAATTTAAATTAAAAATGCCGGACATTGAATCACCCCCCCCCGATTAATCGGAATACTTCAGTCTAGCATTTTTTTAAATGAATTAAGATAAAGTCAAAACGGCGCCAATACATCTCAATGAAGGTACTAGCCATGTATTTTAACTATATATTTTTTTGCGATTATACAAGATATCCGTTTTCATTAGGTATATCAATCACAATTAAATACCCATTCTCTTTTAACGACCTGCTTTATAAAACTTTAATCAAATTTTAATGAATATATATTATAATGAGTATAGAACCTATTTTGGGAGGTTAGTTATGAGAATTTTAGTTGCAGAAGATGAACGAGATATGAATAAAATCATTACAAAGAAATTAATATCAGAAGGCTATGCTGTTGATAGTTGCTTTGATGGAGAAACAGCACTGGAGTATACTATCAATGCTGAATATGATGTCGTAATACTTGATGTAATGATGCCAAAGTTGGATGGTTTTACGCTGCTTAATACAATGCGAAATAAGTGCATAGAAACGCCTGTGATTTTTCTAACTGCAAGAGATTCTGTATCGGATAGAGTAAAGGGATTAGATTTAGGTGCTAATGATTATCTTGTAAAACCTTTTTCCTTTGAGGAATTGATGGCTCGTATTCGTGTTTTGACTAGGCTAAAACCTGGAAAATCCACAAGCATACTATCTGTTGCAGACTTACAAATAGACATTAGCTCACATATTGTAAAGCGTGGAAATAAGGTGATAAATCTTTCCGCAAAAGAGTATGCCATTTTGAAATACATGATGTATAATGCAGAGATTGTTTTATCAAGAGAAAAAATTGAAAATCACATTTGGAATTATGATTATGCTGGAGGGACAAATGTTGTTGATGTATATATCAGGTATCTACGAAAAAAGATTGATAGTAATTACGACGTAAAACTTATACATACAGTAAGAGGCAGTGGTTATGTCATTAGGGAGGAACTATGAAAAGAGTATCGGCGAAAATTAGACTTACCCTTTTTACAACATTTCTAATCCTGCTTATGGCAAGTGTCTTAATTGGACTAATGTTTATGCTCAGTGATGATATTATTCTGGCCAATAGCGTCTCACGATTAACAGAAGTTATAGATAATAACTCAAATGAGCTAGAGTATGATGATGGGGAGCTTGATTCAGATGATGTGGATTTTTTCAAAAATGGTG
>CAYJEK010000064.1:0-9711 GCA_964369205.1 uncultured Oscillospiraceae bacterium
TTGGTATGGGCCTTGAAAGACTTACTATGATGAAGTATAACATAGATGATTTACGTCTATTATATGAAAATGATATGCGTTTTCTATCACAGTTTTAATAAACTATAAGAAAGGATAAAATATAATATGAAGGTATCTTATAATTGGATAAAAGAATTAGCTAGTATTAATGATGTAACAGCTCATCAGTTTGAAAAAGATATGACAATGCTCGGACAAAAAGTTGAGGCTTATGATTATTTAGGGGAAAACTGCAAAAACGTTGTTATAGGTAAAGTTTTAGAAATAACACAGCACCCAAATGCGGATAAATTAGTTGTAACTAAAGTTGATGTAAAAACTGAAGTTCTGCAAATTGTTACAGGTGCAAAAAATCTAAAAGTGGGAGATATAGTGCCAGTAGCTTTAGATGGCTCAGTCTTGCCTTGCGGAAAAGAAATAGTAAAAGGTATGCTGCGCGATGTTGAAAGCAATGGTATGCTTTGCTCTTTAGATGAATTAAATTTAACAATAAACGATTTTCCAAATGCTGATGAAGATGGAATTTTAGTTTTAAACACAGATTTAGAACTTGGAAGCAATGCTAATAAAGCACTTGGATTTGATGATTATATGGTGGAATTTGAAATTACACCAAATCGCCCAGACTGCTTATCTGTAACAGGGCTTTCTAAAGAAGCAGCAGCTTTTTATAAAACAAAATATAACGCACCAAAAGCAGAGTTTTTAAAAGGCGAAGATGATATTAAAAATCTATTAAGCGTTGAAATAGGTGCAGAAAACTGCTCAAGATATATGGCTGGGATGATTAAAAACGTTAGAGTTAAAGAGAGTCCAGAATGGCTAAGAGAAAGATTAAGAGCAAGCAATGTAAGACCAATAAATAACATTGTTGATATTACAAACTATTGTATGCTTTTATTTGGTCATCCTATGCATGCTTTTGATTATAAATATGTTAATGGACAAAAAATTATAGTTAGAAATGCAAACGAGGGCGAGAGTATAGTTACTCTTGATGGACAAACTAGAAACTTAACTAGCGATATGATGGTTATTGCAGATGAAAAAGAGCCAATAGGCATTGCTGGAGTTATGGGTGGAGAGTGTTCAGGTGTTTATGAAGATACAAACATGGTTGTATTTGAGTCTGCTTGCTTTAATGGTCCAAGCGTTAGAACTACATCAAAAAAATTAAATCTTAGAACAGAAGCATCAGGAAAATACGAAAAAGGATTAAACCCTGATAACTGCTATATAGCGCTAGCTTTTGCACTAAAACTTGTTAAAGAATTAGATGCTGGGGATATAATTGATGGGTATCTTGATGTTTATAAAGACAAAAGAGAAGAAAGAAAAATTGAACTCGACACTTTAAAAATCAATAAAATTTTAGGAACAAATTTAGAAGATAAAGAAATTATTGATATATTAAATAGATTGGATTTAAAAGTTGAAAATAATATAGTAACAGTGCCAACACATAGATATGATATAGCAAAAGACGATGTTACAAAAATGTATGATTTAGCAGAAGAAGTAGCAAGAGTTTACGGCTATGACAGACTTCCATCAACTATTATGAAAGGTGTTGCAGCGGCAAGACTTTCACCAATGCAAACTTTTACAAGAGATGCTATAAAAAATCTACTAGGATTTGGTTTTTATGAAATTGAAACATATTCTTTCTATTCACCAAAAAACTTTGATTTATTAAATCTTTCAAAAGAGAATCCACTAAGAAACCCTCTTGTTATTTCCAATCCTTTAGGAGAAGATACCTCAGTTATGCGCTCTACTGCAGTGGCTTCAATGATGAGTGTTCTGCAAAGAAACTATAATTCAAGAGTTGAAGTAGTTGATTTATTTGAAAATGCAACTGAATACAAAAAAACAACAGAGGATAGCCTGCCAGAAGAAAATCCAAAATTTATTTTAGGAACATATGGAGATGGAAGAGATTTCTTCTATTTAAAAGGTATTGTTGAGAAATTTATATCAATGTTTAACATAGATGAAGTTGAATTTGTTAAAGAAACAGAAAATGAAATGTATCACCCAGGAAGATGCGCAAATATCTTAGTGCAAGGGCAAAAAATTGGTACAATGGGCGAAATGCATCCAGCAGTGCTGCAAAACTATGATATGAAAACAAAGGTAATAGTAGCAGATATAGACGCTAAAGGGATGCAATCATTAATAAAAGGAACTGTTCAGTATACACAATTAAGCAGATTCCCAAGTATGAGCCGTGATTTAGCTTTAATTTGCACGAAAGAAACACAAAATGGTGATATAATAAAAATAATCAAAGAAAGTTGTCCTGAATATTTAGAATCTGTTAAATTATTCGACGTTTACACAGGCTCTCATATAGAAGAGGGTAAAAAAAGTATGGCTTATAATATTGTACTTCGTGATAAGAGTGCAACTCTAACAGAAGCTATTGCTGAAAATTGTGTAAAAACTATACTTGAGAATTTAGCAAAAATCGACATAATTTTAAGAAGTTAAGGTTTATACTTGAAATATGTACAACTTTAGGTTAAAATAAATATAAAAAGAAAATTGGAGGGTGTGTAGGTATGACTGATAAAACAGCAGTTTTTTCTATTTACAATGAAAAAGATGAAGAAATCAAGCAAATATTACAAGAAGTTTACGATTTACTAAAAGAAAAAGGGTATAATCCGATAAATCAATTAGTGGGTTATATTCTTTCCGAGGATCCAACCTACATAACTACTCATCAAGGTGCAAGAAATAAAATTAGAAAACTTGATAGGGATGATATTCTGCAAAGTTTATTAAAAAACTATCTTGATTAATTGCATCCTAAGAGAAAGGAAATGTATAAATGGAAACACCAAAACTATACAAAGGCAAACCTATAGCTAGAAAAGATGATGAAATATACTACGGAAATCCTGCAGATAAATATATAGTATATTTAAAAATATTAAGTAGTAAAGAAGTTGAAGGGATTAATGTGGCAGATAAAATTCACGTTTCATTAATTGCAACTGATACTAGCCTTGATATTATGGAAAGAATGGTAAAGCAAGGAATTAAAAATGGTATGTATAATGCTCTTGATGTAGGAGCGGTATGGCTAAATGCAGCCCTTGCAAGTGAATAATTAATTAAAAATAGAGCCTTTTGGCTCTATTTTTTTATAAATAATTGTATAAGAAATAAAATTAATATCCATAATATTGATATAAGATAAAAGAAAGGATTTGAAAATTATGGATATTAAAAGGGGCGAGGTGTTTTATGCAGATTTAAGCCCTGTTGTAGGGTGCGAGCAAGGAGGAACAAGGCCGGTGGTAATAGTGCAAAATGATATGGGTAATAAACACTCCCCAACTGTTATAGCAGCGGCAATAACTTCAAAGCAAGATAAATCAACACTGCCAACTCATATACTTATTAAAGGCGATAGCTGTGGGCTTACAAAGGATAGCATAGTATTGCTTGAACAAATTAGAACAATAGATAAACAAAGACTAAAAGAAAAAACAGGCTCACTAGATACAGATGATATAAATAAAATAAATAAGGCTTTAAATATAAGTTTTGGACTTAATTTTTAAAAACAAAAAAAACTAACGATTAGAAACAATCGTTAGTTTTATATTTTATAGAAATTTATTTTGGAATATCTGGCATTACATCATCTGGTGTAGGGCAGATATACCCATTTGGAACGTTTAATTTATGTTCCTCTTTAGCTTTTTTAATTATTTCAGGATTTAAAGCAGCTTTAAGAGCTGTTAAAGCTAAGATTTTTGCAGCATGAACTGTACCTTTGTGAGCTATTGGAGAGGCGAGTTGCCCTGTTAATTGCCAAGAATGCCCTGGTGTTCCTATAGCACAGCAAGAAACATTAAATTGAGCTGTTGGAACACAGTAGCTAGTGTCGCCAACGTCGGTAGAGCCAGGCATAGCATTATCAGGATCGTGTTTATAAGATGGCACTTTATTATCTAAATAAATACCATCATAAAAATCACTAGTTTGGTTATGAAGATTAGCTAAAGCTTTTTTAGCTTGGAAAATTTGTTCTTCGCCAAAATATTTTGAATAATTTTTTGCCATTTCTATATCTTCATCAGTGTAATTAACAGGCCCTAGTTCCTTAAAACTTTCTGCTATTAAATCACTAAGAGTTTTATTTGGAATATAATCAGAAAGTCCGTCCATAACTGAAATTTTAACCTCAGTCTCAGTCATCATTGCAGCACCTTCTGCTATTTTATAAACTCTTTTTGCTAAATCAAACATTTGATTTGCTTTTGGTGCACGGATAAAATAATATGTAGATGCATAATCCTGAACAACATTTGGAGCCTTTGTTCCAGCATCAAGATATGAATAATGAATTCTTGCAGTTGGAATCATATGTTCTCTTAAATAATTAACGCCAACATTCATAAGTTCTGCCGCATCTAAGGCACTTCTTCCAAGGTGAGGATGAGCTGCAGCATGGCTTGCAAGGCCTTTAAATTCAAATTTAACGCTTAAATTTGCAAGAGTGCCTGTCCCCATTATTTGATTATCATCGCCAGGGTGCCAAGTGAGGCATATATCGCATTCATCAAATAAGCCATCTCTTGCCATGAAAACCTTACCACTGCCATTCTCTTCTCCAGGACAGCCGTAATAAATAATAGTTAAATCTAAGTTTTCTTCCTCGCAATATTTTTTTAATGCAAGAGCTGCTCCAAGAGAGCCAGCGCCTAAAGCATTATGCCCGCAGCCATGGCCAGAGGCAGTATTTCCCTCAGCTGGAAGTTGCTTTTCAAAAACTCCTTTTGCCTGAGCTACCCCTTCAAGGGCATCGTATTCTGCTAAAATACCAATAGTAGTAGTGCCTTTGCCCCATTTAGCAACAAAAGCTGTTGGCATTCCGCTAACACCCATATCAACACTAAAGCCATTTTCTTTGCATATTTCAGCGAGTAAGGTGGCACTTTTTTCTTCCTCAAAATATATTTCGCCATACTCCCAAATTTTATCGCTAGCATTAATTATAACGTCTTTAAAGCTATCAACGATATCGATTATTTTTTGATTATTCATAATTACAAAACTCCTTAATTAATATATATTCATTATATTAGCATAAAATTACATATTAATCAAGGAGAAATTAAAGAAAATTAGAAAAAATACAATTTTTATAAATTATCATTTGAATTTTGAAGTCTTTTATTATGATATTTTAATCTCGTTGCCATGCCACCTCTTATATGCCTTACTTCTTTGTGGTGCTGCAAGATTTGCTTTACCTGTTTATATAAATCTAAATTTTCATATTTTAGTTTTGTGGTTAAATCCTTATGTACTGTGCTTTTAGAAATATTAAAAACAACGGCGGTCTGCCTTACAGTGTCCCCAGTTTGTATAATATGCATAGCCATAGCCTCACTTCGAGACAAACCAAAATCTTGGTAATTTTTATAAATCATAGTAATTGAAACCCTTTCTTTGCATTTTCATAAAAAATACAAATAGTTTTATTACATATATATGGCGAAGTGTTATTTAATATGAATATTGAATTTAATTTTTAAAGTTTATAAAATTATAATGCGAAAATAAAAGTTGTTTTTTGAAGTAAGCTGATTTAAATTTAGTGCAGTTGTTTATTATTTATAGATTATTTTGTTTGTTTTGTAATAGATAAAAAAATATGTTTTACACGAAATGCACAAATAAAAGCCTAATCACTAAATATAGAGCCTACATTTTTGTGGAAATACTATATATATTGATTGTTAACAAAATTAATCTTGACTTTAAAGATATTAAAGTTATAATTAAGTTATATAGAAAAACCATATTTGGTAAATAAATAAAAATTTAACCACAATATATAGAAATGCGAAAAAATTATTTAGTAACTATATTAAAGAGAAAATTTGCTTTAAAAGTAGAGGTGTGAAAATGATTATTAGTAGACAAGATGGATTTAAAGAAGGAAAATGGCTAGAAAAAATTGATGTTAGAGATTTCATTATAAAAAATTATACTCCTTACGATGGGGATGAAAGCTTTTTAAAAGGGGCTACTCAAAGAACAAAAGATGTGTTTAATGAGTTTTCAAAGTTATTAAAAAAAGAAAGAGAAAATGGCGGTGTACTAGATGTAGACACCGTTAATGTTTCTAGTATACTAAGTCATAAACCAGGATACTTAATTAAAGATAAAGATATAATAGTTGGCTTTCAAACGGATGAGCCGCTAAAAAGAAGTATAAATCCATTTGGTGGAATAAGAGTTGTAAATCAAGCACTAGAGGATTATGGATATGAATTAAGCTCTAGTGTTAAAAAAGAATTTAAATATAGAACAACTCATAATGATGGAGTTTTTAGAGTTTATTCAAATGAAATGCGAGCGGCAAGAAGTACAGGGCTTTTAACAGGCCTTCCTGATGCATACGGCAGAGGCAGAATTATAGGCGATTATAGAAGAGTCGCTTTATATGGTATGGATGCTTTAATAAATGAAAAAATGAAAGACAAGGAAGAATATTCTAATAAAGATATGTGCGAGGAGAATATTCAAACTGTTGAAAATTTAGCAAAGCAAATTGCATTTATGTATGAATTAAAAGAGCTTGCTTTAAATTACGGACATGATATTTCAAATCCTGCAACTAATGCAAAAGAAGCTGTGCAATGGCTTTATTTTGGATATCTTGGCGCTATAAAAGAAACAAATGGTGCTGCTATGAGTATGGGCAGAATTATAACTTTTTTAGATATATATTTTGAAAGAGATATAAAAAATGGTGTTTTAAAAGAAATAGATGCACAAGAAATTATAGATGATTTCGTTTTAAAACTTCGCGCTGTAAGGCATTTAAGAACAGCTGAATACAATGAATTTTTTACAGGTGATCCAACTTGGGTTACGATTTCTGATGCAGGAATGAGTTTAGATAATAGACATATGGTTACAAAAACAAGCTATAGAATTTTAAATAGCTTATACACTCTTTGTAGTGCGCCTGAGCCTAATATGACTATATTGTTTTCAGAAAAATTACCTATGAGTTATAAAAAATATTGCGCTAGAGTATCTATAGACACACAGGCACTGCAATATGAAAATGATGATATTATGCTGCCGATTTACGGAGATGATTATGGAATCGCTTGCTGTGTTTCTGCAATGAAAATAGGAAAGCAAATGCAGTATTTTGGAGCAAGATGTAATCTGCCAAAATTATTATTAATGGCTTTAAATGGCGGTAAAGATGAAATAAAAGCATCACAAGTAGGCCCTGTGACAAAATCTGTCTGTAAAGATAAGGTTCTAAAATTTGAAGATGTTAAATTAAGGCTTGAAAGTTATGTGTCTTGGCTTGCAAAACTCTATGTTAACACAATGAATGTTATCCATTATATGCACGATAAGTATGCATATGAAAGATTACAAATGTCTTTACACGATACAGAAGTTGAAAGATTAATGGCTTTTGGCATATCAGGGCTATCTATAATGGCAGATTCATTAAGCGCTATTAAATATGCAAAAGTAACTCCAGTTTGCGATGAGAGAGATGTTGTTGTTGATTTTAAAATCGAAGGTGATTTCCCAAAGTATGGAAACGATGATGAAAGAGTTGATAAATTAGCTTCATACATAACAAATTTATTTATAACAGAGCTTCGAAAAAATAAAACATATAATAACTCAGTACACACCCTTTCAGCTTTAACGATAACCTCAAATGTTGCATATGGCAAAAAAACAGGGGCAACACCTGATGGAAGAAAAGCAGGAGAGCCTTTTGCGCCAGGAGCAAATCCAATGCATAGTAGAGATACAAATGGAGCGCTTGCAAGTTTAAACAGTGTTGCGGCTATAAGCTATGAAGACTGCCAAGATGGTGTAAGTAATACTTTTGCTATAGTTCCATCTGCACTTGGAAAAACAAAGGAAGAACAAGCGGAAAATTTAGTTAGTATAATGTCTGGATATTTTATGCAAAAAGCGCATCATTTAAATGTTAATGTTACAAGTAAAGAAACATTGATAGAAGCTATGAATAATCCGCAAGACTACCCTAATTTAACTATAAGAGTGAGTGGATATGCTGTAAACTTCCATGTTTTAACTAAAAAACAGCAAGAGGAAGTTATAAAAAGAACATATCATAGTGCTATTTAATTTTGGTAAAAGTTATGAATGATTATTTATATATAAATAAAATAGAATCATTAGCAGCGGTAGATGGTCCTGGGGTAAGGTATGGAGTTTTTTTGCAAGGCTGTCCTTTAAAATGTGCCTACTGCCACAATCCTGAAACACAGGCTGTTTTAAAAGATAATGGAATACTAATAGAAGATTTACTTAAAAAAATTAAAAGATATGTTCCTTATTTTAAAAATAATGGCGGGGTAACCTTTTCTGGCGGCGAGCCACTTTTACAAGCAGAAAATTTAATAAAGCTTATAAAAAAATTAAAAGAGGATGATATTAATGTAGCTATAGACACCTCGGGGGCTGTTTTAAATAAAGATGTTGAAAACTTATTAAAAGAAAAACCACTGATTATACTAGATATAAAAATGCTGGATAATGAAAATTATAATAAATATATAAAAGCAGATTTTAGTAAGGTTTTAGAATTTTTAAAATTAGCTAATAAATATGAATGCAGTGTTTGGGTAAGCTTTGTTGTTTTAGAGGGAATAAATGATTCTTTAAATGATATTAACACCCTAATAGATATTATTAATAAGTATAATAATATAAAAAGGGTGCAAATAATCCCGTATCATACTCTAGGAGTTCATAAATATAGTGAATTAGATATGGAGTATACACTAAAAAATCAAAAGGAAACAAAAAAAGAAACTGTAAAGAAAATACAAGAATATATAAAAAGAAATGTAAAAAATGATGTTTTTGTAAAGTAAACACATAAAGAAGCGATGATTTTATATCATTGCTTCTTTTTTATGTAAAATAATTTTACCTAAACTTTACATAAAAGCAGTTTAGGATTTTACATAAAGGCTTTACAATATTAGAGGTGAGAAAAACACTTCACACAAAAATTAAAAATCAAATTATTATTTTAAAATTAGAAGAGGACAAAACAATGAAAAAATTATTATCAATTTTATTAGCATCAGCTATGCTTGTTAGCCTAACAGCTTGTTCAAATGGTGCAGAAGAAACAACAGAAACAACAGAAGAAACAACAGGAACAGAACTTGGAGCTATCACAGTTATCACTCGTGAAGATGGTTCAGGTACACGTGGTGCTTTCGTAGAAATCACAGGTGTTGACAGTGGTGATGGAGATAACACAACTCTTGATGCAGTAGTTCAAGATGGTACAGGTAAAGTTATGACAGCAGTAGCTCAAGATCCAGCTGGTATTGGCTACATTTCACTAGGTTCTTTAGATTCATCAGTTAAAGCTGTTTCAGTTGATGGAGTTGAAGCTACAGTTGAAAACATTAATGCAGGTACATACAAAGTTGCAAGACCATTTAACATTGCTACAAAAACAGGCGCAGAACTTTCAGAAGTTGCAAGCGAATTACTAGCTTTCGTTTTCACAGCAGAAGGTCAAGCTATTGTTGAAGCTGAAGGATTTATCCCAGTTGAAATTACAACAGAAGAATTTACATCAGCACAACCAGAAGGAACAATCACAATCGGTGGTTCAACATCAGTTTC
>CAYJEK010000065.1:0-3964 GCA_964369205.1 uncultured Oscillospiraceae bacterium
GAAGCTACTTCTTCGCTTGATGAAGCTACTTCTTTGCTTGATGAAGCTACTTCTTCGCTTGATGAAGCTACTTCTTCACTCGATGAAGATTCTTCTTTTGACATTGTATATGTTACAACAAAATCTACTTCACCATTTTCTGATGCAATATATGTTGCACTATCACCATTCACCACTTCACCATCAGGTGTTGTAATGTATTTAATTTCTACTCCTTCCCTATTAGATGCAGCTTTAATATTAATTACTTCTAATCCATTAACTAATCTTGAAGTAAATATTGCTGTTATATTCGATATAGTTGTATCATTATTTGATGCACTTTCATCCATAGCATATGTTTGAGTGTTTGAGCTTAACATTGATGCCATTAATGAAAAAGCTAGCACAAAACTAATAATACGTCTTGTTATCTTATATTTTTTTGTTTTTGCGATAAATTCTTTCATTCTAATCTCCCTTTTAGATTTCTATAATTTTCGAACTATTTCCTTCGACGAAATACATTCTATCACAAAAATTGTTACATCGATGTTACATTTGCACCCGTTTATCTAAATTTGTAGAATTGTATAGATTTTTCTATTATTTTAATCTTTTTTATATTTAAAACACTATATATTTCTATAATAATATCCTTTTATTGGTTTTAAAATTTTTCCAGTCTATTAAAAAGGTATTTTTTACCTTTTTAATCGTTACATTAATAATATTATATTGCAAAACAAAAGAAGGCTGATAAATCAGCCTTCTTTTTATTAGCTATTAAACGTTAGCATCTTCAACTTCTTCTTCTTTCTTTTTAGAGAAATAAGCGATTAAAACTTGAACTACTGCGATTATAGCTGTTATTAATGTGTATCTATCAACCATTTGCATTGGTAATGACATATCTTGTGTTAAGATAAATAATACTATTGTAGCTACCATTGGAATGATGCTTAGTATTTTCATTAGACGTTTACGTTTTGTAACTGTTTCTTCTTCATCATCGTATTCTTCTTTCTTTTTCATTAGTGAGATTATTAATGCTACACTAATTAAAGTAGTTAGAATAGTTAGGATTAAGTTTACTAAAGCCCAAGCTCCGCCATCTGCAAGCGGTGTAACCGCTGGTTCGATAACTGTTTCCGGACTAGCTGTTGGCTCTGGGCCGTCATCTAGTGGAAGATCTGGATCTGGTATTACTACCGCTGGAGGTATTACTACCGCTGGAGGTGTTACTACCGGAGGTGGATCTATTACCGCTGGTCTTACATCAATTCTAATATCACCTGCCACTAATGCTATAACATAGTTAGTATTAGGGTTTGTTAGATTAATAGTAATTGGGTATGCCGCTCCTGGTGTATTACCTGGTTCACGATATAAAGTGTAGCTTGGAGTATATCCATCATTTAGGAATCCGTCTAACACTACATCGAATGCTGGATCTATTTGATCTAGATATCTTGAATATCCGCCATCAACTGTTATTGATGCTGCTTTTGGAGTAACTATTGCTGAAAGTGCTTCTTCTTCTGTTCCTGCATAAGTTACTTCTGTAAAGTTTTTAGCAATCATTCTCACTTGTAGCTCATCTGTTGATTCATCTACATTTGTGATAGTTGGCATATCTTCGCTCCAGTTTAAACCACCATCTGTGCTGTATAGATAAGTAATATCATTTGCATTTGGTGTGTATTCTACTGTGCCAGTGCCGTCAGCATTAGAAATCCAGAATGTAGGAGTTATTGATGTAATCATATCATGCGCTATTGCATCATAGATTGCATTGTATCCTATTGCAGTTAAATCTGCTTCACCTGGCTCAACTATTATTTTAATTTCTTCTTCAGTTTCTAAATCTAGAGTAGAATAAATTAAGTTATAGTTTCCGTATTCAGTTGCTGTTTGAGTTGTGCTAGGAGCATTTGATTTCATTTGAACGTTGTAGCTTCCTGAGTCTGGCATTGTTGTAACAACATTACCATCAGCATCTACTACTTCAAATACATCTGCAATTATAGCTTTTAACCATGCATCATCTTCAAAATTATTTTGACTACCAGCTGGGTATTGGTAAACTCTTGCAAAGTATTCAATTTCACCTATATCTTGACCAAATTGAATTGTTTGACCAATTGGATAAACTGTTAAATCTGCTCTATCAACAAAGAATTCTTCATTAGTGCCAGCTATAAAGTTATAGTTAGTAGCGCTTAATCCTGAAACAAATCCTGTTGCTGGATCAGTTACAATTGACACTGCATAAGTTTTTCCTGCATTACGCTCATCTGGATTTGACACATTGTATGTGCTATTTAAAGTTGCTGTTCCTGTAACAACGTTAGCTGCTGTTTCTTCTTGATATTTAAATCCATTAATTGTGTAATTTGGTGTTACTGTTTCACCGTATATGATATCATTAATAGTATTAATATCAACTGTTAGATCTGCTTTTTTAACTTCAAAGCTTTGTGCATATGAACCATCATTTGCAGTCATTAAGTAATAGTTATGTCCAGTGATATAATCAAACCCATTTGCAGTTTGTGGAATTTCTACTGTAATATCATATGTTCCAACGTTACGATTATTTTCATCATTTTTATCATATCTGCTTGAAACTATAATATCGTCTGTGTTAGCTATTACTGTTTTAAAATCTTCACCATATTGAAGAGCTGTGTGTGAGTAGCTATAAGCTGGTGCATCATCACCATAGTAAATATCTAATGCATCATTTGGATATACTGTTATTCCTGCTTTTAAGATATATACATTTGATGGTCTCACACTTGGATTAGCTTCTGTACCATAGTCATACGTAATATCGTTATCCACTACTAAGTTATAGTTTAGTGAAGTAACTGTATTTGGTATTTCAACGCCTATTGCATATGTTCCAACATCACGATTATTAATATCTTCTGAATCATAAGTTGTTTTTACAACTATATCTTCGTGATTATCTACTGCTACATCTAAAGCTTCTTTAATTACTGTGCTCATTTCATAGCTGTAATCTAGAATTATAGCGCTGTTATCAGTACCGTAAGTTTTGTAAGGTACTTGGTTTGGAGTAAATGTAATAGTTGCTTTTTCTACCTTTGCAGTTACAGCTATAGCTGCTGAATCATGATAATCAGTTCCTTCATTAGCTACTGCTTTAACATAAATTGTTTTTGTTCCTGCATCTTTGATAGTTGGCATTGTGCTTGTGTATGTGCCTGTTAAGCTATCACTATACATTAGTGTGTATCCAGTAGTAACTTCTTGTGCTGGTGAAGCACCATTTGTTACTGCATAATTTTTAACAACATCGTGTGTTAGAGTATCGTATGTTCCTTCATATCCTGTAGCTGTTAAAACTAATTGATATGCTGGATCGATTGCATAGTATACATTGATAACATCACCATTTTGTACTACTGTTGGTATTACTTCTTTTGTACCTGTTGTTGTGTTTACTAGGTATCCTTCTAAGTCATATCCTGCATATGCTTTAACAACATCTGTTGGATCTACATTTATATCTAAATCTGTTTTCAGTTGTTCTGTACCTAGAACTGTTTTTGTTGTTCCATCTTGTACTCCGTCTAGGAAGTAGTTAACTTCATAACTTGGTGTATGCCATAAATCTGCATCTTTTACAAAGTACACATTTAATGTTGCACCATTTGCTATTGTTGTTGGTCTTGTTGTAGTTGTTGTTACTCCACCATCTACACTGTATTCAACTAAATCATAACCATTGTATGTTTTTGTTACTACTTTTGTATCTAATGTTGTTACTGAAGTTAGAACTTCTGTTCCTGTTACTGTGTAACCATCATTTACTTGATGTGTTTCATCTAAGTAGAACTCAACTTCATAACTTGGTGTATGCCATAAGCTTGCATCTTTTACAAAGTACACACTTAGTTCTGCACCATTTGCTATTGTTGTTGGTCTTGTTGTAGTTGTTGTTACTCCACCATCT
>CAYJEK010000065.1:4064-9284 GCA_964369205.1 uncultured Oscillospiraceae bacterium
TACTTGATGTGTTTCATCTAAGTAGAACTCAACTTCATAACTTGGTGTATGCCATTGTGATGTATCTTTCGCCCAATTAGCTTTATAACTTAAGGCTCCTGTTGTGCCTTTTGCTACTGATACTGATGTTTGCGGTACATCACCGTTTGATCCAGTCCAACCAGTAAATGTGTATCCTGGTCTTGTTGGATTATCAAGTCTGAATGTTGTTGTTTCTATAGTATAAGTAGTTTTTGTTGTGTTATGTACTGCTTTATTATCATCATTATCATCATTTAAGTCATAACTGATAGTATAAACCTCTGGACTATATCTTGCCCAGAAAATTCTGTTTTGTGTTAGCCCAAGATCTGAAATATCTTCATCAACCCCATAGTATTGTGTTCCTATTGAGTCAAATCTTAAATCATATCCAACTAATACATATCCATTTGGTGCTGTAAATCCAGTTTCACTAGCTGTTGGAGTTTTAGTTGTACTAACATTTTCTTTTGTTATTGTTTCACTGTAACTAGCATCTGATGAGCCATTATTATCCCACCATGTATAGTCTCCAGTTGGTTTTCCAGCTTCATACCAAGCAGTGTTATCATAGTATATAAATTCAACATCTGAATCTTCTGCCACCATTAAGAATTCTGCTGTTCCATCTGGATTATTAATTGTTAAAATCACATCTTGTGACGCTGGGTATTTTGTATTTTCTGTGTATAAAACATAATTTGCTGGAAGTTTATCTGCACCCATTACAGTTACAGTAACGCTGTTGCCAGTAAATTCAATATTTGAAATTTTAGCAGTTTCTTTATTCGCTAAAGCTTCATCTCCGCTAATTACAACATCACCATTTGAATCTAAAAATTCTCCATCTTCATTTACTTCATAATAAGTGATAGTTATCATACCATCGCCAATATTTAAGTTTGGTGTTGGAATATCTTTATTTGGAGCATCAAACTTCTCTGTTAAATCTGTAATTTCTTGATTTTCATTTCCCTTAACGTCTGTATATACTAAACTTGCTGATTCATTTGTTGGGTGTTCGCCTTCCGGAAGTTCTGTGCTATCTCTTTTTACAGGGATAGTGATAGTGTTATTACTGATAGAACCTATATTATAAGTAACAGTTTTCCCATCATTACTTACAACAAAACCTGAGTCCGCTGGAAGTCTTGATGTATCAACAACGAAACCATCAGCCATAACGTCTGTTAAAACTGCATCTGTTGCTGCAAATTTAATATCATTTGAAATTTGAGTGAATACATCATTTAATTTTGATACATCACCTATTGGTATTGATACCGCATGACTATTTGATGTTGCTATACCTTTAAGTGTATTTGCTGCACTATCACTTAAACCTATACCTACTGTATGTATAGTTGCACCTTTATCTTTTAAAGCTGTAACTTGTGCAGGATAATTTTTAGTATCTGTTTGTGGTTCACCATCAGTTACAAATATAACATGTAATGGTCTATCTGTTCCTGCATTAGAAAGTGCTATTTCATTAGCTTTTTGGAAAGCTATTGTATAGTTTGTTCCTTTACCAGTTACTGCCTGCTGTGGAGTAATAACTTGATTAACAAGTAATGTTGCATCATTTGTAAGATTTGCATGCCCTGTTAATTCATTGAAGAATACTAAACCAACTCTATTATGAGAACCTGCACCTAATAAGTTATTAACTAAGTTTATAGTAGCAGTTTCAGCTGTATCCCATTTATTATTATCTTTCATACTTCCTGAAGTATCAACTACAACGATAACATCTGATCCACTATTAGCTGGAATACCTGTGAAATTAAAGGTGATATCAGCAGTTCCCTCACTGTAATCTTCCCAAGAAGCTGTTTTGTTTGCTCTAAATTCACCTGGCTCTAATCCATTTACTTCACCTGGTGTTGTTGCTGGTGTAGTAGTATTAGGCTGAACTTCAAAGTAATATGTTTTAGCATTATAATCACCAAGCAAATAACTTTTTACTTGAAAATCACCTGCTGCTTTTGCAGTTACTGTTAAAGTTTTAGTCCAGTAAGTTGTTCCACTAGCAGTAGCTGTGTTTATATTGTTTATAGACCAGTTTTGTTCATAACTACTAGTTAGTGTATGACTTTGACCAATGCTCATTACATAAGGATCATTTTTTGTACCTTTACCTGTAACTGCTGTAGCTCTTGAAGCAAAATCAGCCATTAATGTATAATCATATGTTGCTACATAGCTAACACCGTTATACACAAATTCAATTACAAGAGTGTATTTTTCATCTGCTGTAAGTTCTTCATCAAAAAGACCAAAAATATGCATTTCTTCTTCAAACCCAGCTTCTTTATCTTCAAAGCCTTCTAAATACATATTAGTAATTTCAACGCCCTTAGCTTCTGTTCTTGAAACAGCGATAATTTGGCCATCGTCTGTTGCTCTATTATAAATAGTAACATCAACAGCACCAGCTAAATTAGCATTGTAAGTTATTACAACTGATTCTGTAGTAACTTTTGGCTCTTCTGTTTCTGGAGCTGGCTCTTCATTTTCGCCGTCTAATTTTAAAGACATTCCTTCAACGTTAAGTCCTTCTCCGCCTGCTTTGTTTGTATCATCAGCTTCTGGAGTCGGCTCAACAGTTGCTTCTGGAGTTGGCTCAACAGTTGCTTCTGGAGTTGGCTCAACAGTTGCTTCTGGAGTTGGCTTAACTTCTTCACTTGATGAAGCTACTTCTTCACTTGATGAAGCTACTTCTTCGCTTGATGAAGCTACTTCTTCACTTGATGAAGCTACTTCTTCGCTTGATGAAGCTACTTCTTCGCTTGACGAAGCTACTTCTTCACTTGATGAAGATACCACTTCTGAAGAAACCGTTTCTTCTAGTGGTGTTGTGTAAGTAATTACAAAATCTAATGGACCATTTGCTGGTGATACATATTCTGCTGTATCATCTTGAATGGTTACCCCATCAGGAGTTGTAATGCTTACAACCTCTACTCCTTCTAAATTAGGTACTGCATTTATTGTAATAAATTCAGTTCCATCTATAAGTGTAGAGGTAAACTCTGCTTTTACTTTAGCAGTTGACTCAGCACTATCTGTTGCGAATGCTGGCGTCGCTGAGCTTATGCTAGAAAACAAAATAGCAAAAGCAAGTAATAAACTTGTTGTTCTTTTAACAAGATTATTCTTTTTGATTTCTACAATGAAATCTTTCATATTCAATTCCTCCTCTTTTTTTGAATATTGTCCTTCCGTGGTTTTAATTTATCACAAAAATGTTACATCTGCATTACATCGGTCTATAAATTTGCCACCTTTTAACATTTTTGTCACTTTGTACATAAACTAGAAATATTTATTATGCAAAAATTGTATATTTTGACATAAGTCGAACTGTTGGTAAAAATATGGTTTTTTCTCGCTCTATATCTAGCTTTTTGCTTTGAATTAGGCGATACTATCTCAAATTTTTTAAGTATTTATCATATTAATTCAAATTTTTTAACTATTTGATTTTATCTTGTTTTTTTGACATTTTTCTGCATTTTTAGCATTTTTTTTGCAAAAACAGCCTTTGCATCTAAAAAATTTTTTCTATTAAAATTACCCCTTTTTTTATTCACTATCTTGACATATACAAGCAATAAATTATTGTAAATATCATTCGTTAAGTTACACACTCATTTACACCTCTCTTTCTCTATGGTATAATTCTATATATTATACTTATATTATATAGAAATAGAATTTATAGCTTAATACGTCATTTATAGTTTATGAAAGGATTTGAAGATTTTATGAAAAAATTTATATACCCAATTTTATTTCTTGGTTTATTTTTATCTTCTTGTAGCCAAAACATTAAAGAAACTGAAAAGAAAGACTCTTATAACTTTTGGCATATCACCGATACTCACTATTTATCCCCTAGTTTAAATATTAACTCCCCTGATTTTACTACTATGATGCTTAATGCCGACGGAAAAATAAGTCAATACAGTCACGATATGGTTTTGGCTTTTAAAGAGGAAGCCTTAAAAAAAACTCCTGATGTTATTTTAGTATCTGGAGATTTAACTTTTAATGGAGAAAAAGAAAGTCATATTGATTTTGCAAATATTTTAAAAGAAATTCAAGATAATGGTACTAAAGTTTTAGTTTTTCCTGGAAACCACGATATAGATTATCCATATGCTTACTCCTATATAGATAACAAGGCTGATATAACTGACAATGTTTCTCAAAATGAATTCGAAGATATTTATGGTGATTTTGGATATAATACTGCAGTAAATAAAGATGATCATTCTCTTAGCTATATTTATAAATTCGCTGATGATATTTATTTTGCTTTAATAGACACTAGCACAAGCGGAAACGGCATTATCCTCTCAAAAACTCTATCTTGGCTAGATACTGCCCTTGCAGATATTCCTAAAGATGCAACAATTATTTCAAGCACACATCAGAGCCTCTACACTCACAATGAGGGCTTTACTTATGGATTTGTTATTGATAAAAACATAGAACTTATCGAAATTTTAAATAAATATAATGTTGAATTAAATTTAAGTGGACATATGCACATTCAAAGTATTTTAACTAATGAAAATCTTACAGATATTGCAACTGGCGCTTACTCTTTATACAACACAAGGTATGCTATTATTAACTACAGCAATTCTTCCCTTGAATACACCGCCCAAACTATAGACGTGAATGCATACGCTAAAGAAAATAACATCGAAAATGAAGATTTATTAAATTTTAGTGAGTATGCTTTAGATTTTTATAAATTATCTTCTTATCAAAAAGCTTTAGATTTTGCATCAACTAATGGATTTAGCAGCGAAGAGAGCGAGGATATAGCTAATTTCTTTGCTAATATGAACACTCATTATTTCGCTGGAACTCTAAAAGATAATATTGAAACGCTAAAAGAAGATAACGGATATAAACTCCTTGTAAATTCAAATATTAGCGCAGGCCTAAATCAATATATAGAAACTGTTATGAACACTCAGCCAAACAATGATTTATATTGGACTAATAATAAATAGATTTTTATATTTAGATGCTATCATATTTTTTAAAAGCCTACAATGTGCCAAAATGCACATATATTAATAAATAATTAAAAAGCACCCTTTTGAGGTGCTTTTCCTTGGCACAGACCAGAGGATTCGCTTTTTTGCGAAAAAGCCACGGTGGTTAAAACAGCCATTC
>CAYJEK010000066.1:0-9217 GCA_964369205.1 uncultured Oscillospiraceae bacterium
TATTCCATTCATCAGAAGTGAACTGCATATTATTTAGATTTTGAAGCTGAGTACGTATATTTTGGAGCATTTGTTCTCTTGTTTTCAAATCTTTTCTATGCTCATATCCTTGGTTTACAAGGTCGGATATAAGTTCACACTCTAAATCAGCCTCAGTTTGATAACTTGCACCTGTTTGGTCGATTTTTATGTATTTATCTAAAACTATGTAATTAGGGGTTTCGGCTATTGGTGTTAGATTGGTCATTAATATACAGCCTCCTTGAATTTGTGTAAGCTTATTTAAATTTATCGGTTATATACTTTGCTATATTATCATAATCGTTAAAGATTGTAGCTTGATTTATTCCTATTAAGTCTAATTGATTTAATATTTTATTTTTGTTTTGAACTTTTATAATTAAATCAGAAGTTATTTTTTGTTTTGTTATATATTCTTTTAACACAGTTTTTGAAACATTTATTTGATTTACCAATGAACCTTGCTGAGCTTCTATTCTTTTGAATATCTTTGGAGGTGTATATGTGAAGATTATATTGCAATCAAATTCTTGTATAGCAAATTTGACATTTTCTTCGTTCAAGGTATAAGAGTACATAGTATTAATAAATAATTGTTTAAGTAACAGTATATATATTACCGCCCCGTTCTCAACATTATCAGATTCTGCAGGTTCTGGATATTCCTCTCCTGTGACACTTTGATAGATTTCGTAAAGATCTCTTTGTAATCTAACTTTACTCTGAGCTTCTTTAAGGTTATCATGAAAAGCGACTAAATTAAACTCGGCTGTCTCAGGCTTAGAATTTAATTTAAACTTATAATCCCAAATTTTATAATTATTAATGATTTCTAATAAACTACCAGGCATATCAGTTTTATCTTCTTTAAAATATTTAATAATTTTATTTTTCAAACTTTTATATAGTTCATTATCAATTTCGCCAAGAAAAATAGCCATTAAATTATTTTTATCACATGACATAATTAAATCAGTTACATCAACTAATCTTTGCTTTTTAATAGAATAAATATAACCTATTTCACTCTCATTACTCTTTTGACATGCAAAATATAAAGCAACTAATGGAGATGTTGTGAAGTCTATTAAATCAGTTGGTATACCATGATGTTGGCAAAAAGCAGGAAAATGCTCTAACTCTTGTGTTGTCAAATTAGCAATAACATTGCTTTTAAATTCATCATGAATACGAAAAGTGTTAAATCTCTTTCCACTTCCTAATCTAAAAGCTGAGGCATCTCGCTTTTCAAAATCTTTATGTTCTCCCCTGAAAATACTATCAATTAAATGATTATCCTCAACCACTTTAAAAAAAGATGATAAAGAGTCTATCATAATTTCATTTTTAAATTCTCCCATATTACTCCTCCAATCTCTCAAAAGAAAGCAGTTTATCTCTATAATACGCATATTGCTGTTGTCTTGCCTTGATTTCAGCAGGCAGACCGTTTGATATATCGTTACAAAGGGTATCGAAACGATCGAGAATGTCCACTACACGTTGTTGCTCGGCGAGAGATTTTTCTATGTCGTTCGGATATGGAACAGGAATTTCAATTTTATAAAATTTATTGTGTGGTAAATCTGGAACAGTTCCACCCGATGCTGTACGTAATAACTTATCAAACATAACCTTACTGTTTAATATGTAAAACATATACCTTTTATTAATTGTATTAAAACAATTAACTTTGAAAAAGTTATTGTGAAAACATCCTTTAACACCTGTTATTATTTTACCAGTACTTCCGGTTCTTGTTACTAAAATATCATCATAATCACAAATTACATTTTGTGATGGAGATTCGATAAAATACTTTTCTTCACTTCCTTTAAGAAATTGAACAGTGATATAAAAATATCTATTTTCGCCATCTTCAGTTTTCCTATTACTTATAGGAATTTGCAATCCTTGATTAACACTACAGAAATCACTTAAAGGTAATTTGGAGTAGTTAGAATCAAACAATAGCTTTCTTTCGTAATGCTCATACTGTTTCTTCCTTGCTGTAAGCTCTGCTGTAAGCTCTGCTGTAAGCTCTGTGAAATTGTCCAAAATTCGGACAATTTCCTCTTGCACAGGTAGCGGTGGGAGGGGGATTTTCAAATTTTCAAATTTACTTTTTGTCAAACCGAATCTTGTTAAACCAGTAGCTTTTTTTAATATTTGTTTACGTATGTTTTCAGATTCAAAACAATATCGAATAAAGCAACTGGTAGTATAATTAAAAATAATCGGTCTTAGACGCATTACATGGTAACTATAACAACAATTAGGAATGTCTTCATATATAACAGAAGCAATTCCAATTTCATCGAGTTTTTCTGAAGATGGAGTAATAAAAACATCACCACGTTTTACATCACAAGTAGCAATTTTGGCTTTATTGGCTGTGACTTTCATGCTTGGTATAGATGCCGTAATGTGATTATTTTTGAATATATCCATGTAATTTAAGAGAATAACCTCATCTTCTTCACTGTTTATTTTTTTATCAACACCTGTATTACTGAATACTACAATTTTATGTAGCGGTACATACTCCACCCCATTAGGGCAAAGCTCTTTTATAAGGTCGTCTAATTTACTCATGTTTTTGCCCTCCTTTAAGTATTCTCTCTACAAAATTTAAGCATCTCTCAAAAAATCTTATATTTATTAGAAAAGCATGTTCAGTAACATTTGTATCAATATGAGCATAAACTTTGTTTCTTGCCATAGTTAAACTGCTTAGTTTTTCTTCATGTCTTAAATAAAAAGCATCGATAGCTTTTTCATCATATGATTTTTTGTGTTTGTATATAGAAAGAGTATCATTTTTGCCTTTTCCAATCAATGCACAAAGGTTGTTTACAATAAGTCCTGAAAAAGCTTCTAAATAAAGTGATATCTGCATAAGATATGCTTTGTTAGGATAATCTTTCATTGCTTCTTCCCCGTATCTGAAAGTTATAATATTATAAGCTTGAATGTTGTTATCTATTATGGTTTTTAATTCTTTGGTGGCAGCTTTTGTTTTATTTAAAATTGCAATTCTTAAATCGTGGTCGCTCTGTATTCCATCAGGTTCTGAGTTTTCGTAGAATTTACCCATTATTTATTCCTCAATTTCTGCAACTATCTTATCTATCTCATCACGAAGTACATTAATCTTTGCAACGGTAGTTTTAATATCGGCATTCAAAACTGTAATGTCAATCACTTCTCTTGTATCTTTTGCCTCCACATAGGAGCTTACTGAAAGGTTGTAGTTTTCTTCTTCAATCTTTTCAAAATCCACCATTTTACAAACGTGGTCTATATCTTGTTTATCAACAAAAATTTTTAAGATTTTTTCAATATGACTGTTTTGTTCAGTATCTTCTAATATATTATTATTAGTTTCTTTTTTAAAGAAATCTGAACCACTTGCATCGATAAACTGAGTTTTTGTATCAGTTTTATGTTTTGATAAAACAAGGATATTAACAGCAATTGAAGTGCCATAAAATAAGTTTGGAGCAAGAGAGATAACTGTTTCAACATAGTTGTTATCAATTAAATACTTTCTTATTTTCTGCTCTGCACCGCCACGATAAAAAATACCAGGAAAGCAAACGATTGCAGCTCTGCCTTTTGAAGATAAATAATTTAATGTGTGAAGCACAAAAGCAAAGTCTGCTTTAGACTTTGGAGCAAGTACACCAGCTGGAGCAAAGCGATCATCGTTTATAAGAGTTGGATCGTCGCTTCCAATCCAGTTTATTGAATAAGGTGGGTTTGATACGATAGCATCAAAAGGCTTATCATCTTTATATTGTGGCTCTGTTAGAGTGTTGCCAAGTGCAATATTGAATTTATCATAGTTTACATTATGCAAAAACATGTTCATTCTTGCAAGGTTGTAAGTGGTGTGATTAATTTCTTGCCCAAAGAAACCTTCTTCAATGATATGTTCATCAAATTGCTTTTTAGCTTGAAGAAGTAAGGATCCAGAGCCAGCAGCGGGATCATAGATTTTGTTTATTTTAGCTTGTCCTTGTATTGCTATTTTAGCAATTAATTTAGAAACACTTTGTGGTGTGAAAAATTCGCCACCAGATTTGCCTGCATTTGCAGCATAATTTGAAATTAAAAATTCATAAGCATCACCAAAAAGGTCGATGTGATTATCTTCAAATTCGCCAAAGTTCAAGCCTTCAACACCTTTTATAACAGCAGCTAAACGACTATTCTTGTCTTTAACAGTATTGCCAAGGCGGTTGCTTGTGGTATCAAAATCAGCAAACAAGCCTTTGATATCATTTTCAGATGGATAGCCATTTGCTGAGCTTTCAATAGCTGTGAAAATAGCTGCTAAATCTGTGTTTAAGCTTTCGTTTGTGTTAGCATTTTTAGCAATATTTGAAAAAAGCTGACTTGGATAAATGAAATACCCTTTTGTTTTTATTGCATCAATTTTAATATCATCTGTTATGATGTCATCTGTAAGTTCGGCATAGTTTATATCAGCGTCACCAGCCTCGATATAGTTTGTGAAATTTTCACTGATGAAACGATAAAAAAGTGTTCCTAAAACATACTGTTTAAAGTCCCATCCATCTATTGAGCCACGAACATCGTTCGCTATTTTCCATATTTGAGCTTGTAATTCAGCTCTTTGCTGTGCACTTGACATAATAAGTCCTCCGATTTAAATTATAACTATAATTATACAATAAATAGATATATTATTACAAGGATTTTGCCTAAATATATATGTGGTTATAAAATACTATATTATTTTATAATTTAATGTCTTATTTTGTCGAAAAGCTTTTAAAAATTGGTTTTATTTGGTATAATTGGTGAAAAGTGTGTTTTATTAAAAAATATAAAAGGAGCAATGCAATGAGTGTTATATTTATAGCTGGAGTATATGGTGTTGGGAAGAGCACTGTGTGTGATAAATTGAGCGAGAGTCTGAATATTCCACATTATTCTGCAAGTGATATTATATCCAAGAGTAATGGAGAAAAATATGGGAGAAATAAAGCTGTTTCTGACGCAAATTCAAATCAAAATATCTTGATTAATGAAGTTGAAGATATTTTGAAGAAACACGAAAAGATTATATTATCAGGTCATTTTTGTATATTCGATAAAAATCAAAATGTTATAGAGTTGCCTACTTTTGTATATGAAAAAATTTATTTAGAAAAAATAATATTACTGGAAAAAGATTTAAGTACTATTGTTGGAAATCTTAGTATTAGGGATGATAAAAAATATATAAGTAGTAATATTAGCGAATTACAAAAGATGGAGAAAGAATCTGCAGTTAAGGTTTCTAAATATAATAATGTTCCATTATATATTTACGAGTTATTATATAGTGAGGCTGATTTAAAATATTTGATTAATATGATAGGAGGTTAAAATGAGAGTACTACTGGACACGAATATAATTATACATAGAGAAAATAAGATTGTTACAAACGAAAGTATAGGGCATTTATTTTATTGGCTTGATAAATTAAAATATACGAAATTAATACATGGTCACTCGATAAATGAAATTAATAAATATAATGATAAAAACACACAAAAGTTATACGACGTAAAATTAAGCGCATATGAACAAATTTTATCAATAGCACCTCAAACTGAAGAATTTCTTGCAAAATTAAATGGGGCGCCAAAAACTCAAAATGATGAAATTGATAACCAACTGTTATGTGAATTATATTGTGGTAAAGTTGATTTCTTGATAACTGAAGACAGAAAGATGCGTCGTAAAGCTAACCTTTTAGGTTTAGATGCAAAAGTTTTTTCGATTAGTAGTTTTATTGAGTGGCAAACTTTAGCAAATCCATCACTGGTTAAATATAAAATGTTAGCGGTAGAAAAAAAGTGCTTTGGAGATGTGGATGTAAACAATACTTTTTTTGATAGCTTTAAAAAAGACTATGAAGGTTTTGAAAAATGGTTTGCAAGCAAATGCACGGAAGAGGCATATATTTGCGAAGATGATTTAAAAACTATACAAGGGTTTCTGTATCTTAAAGTTGAAAATAAAGAAGAAAATTATTCCAATATTACTCCTATATTTGAGCCTAAAAAACGATTGAAAGTTGGAACATTTAAAGTTGAAGCTACAGGATTTAGGTTGGGTGAGCGCTTCTTGAAAATAATTTTTGATAATGCTATCCAATATAAAGTAGATGAAATTTATGTAACATTATTTGATAACCGACCTGAATTAAAAGCATTATTTGACTTGTTGGAAAGATGGGGTTTTCGATATTATGGTAAAAAGACATCTAATGGTAAGACCGAGTCTGTATTAGTAAAAAAGATGAACTATTATTCAAATGAACTATCGGTTAAAGAAAACTTTCCAAACATTGATATTGATAAAGAAAAATTTTTCCTCCCAATTTATCCGCAATTTCATACAAGGTTACTACCAGATTCAAAATTAAGGACAGAAAATAAATTGGATTTTATGGATAAAACAGCTGAAAAATATGCATTAGAAAAAGTCTATATTTCAGTTTCATATAAGCGAAATATGAATGTGGGAGATTTAGTTTTAATTTATAGAACAGGTGAAGATGGAAGCAAAAAGGCATACACTTCAGTTGTTAGTACTTTAGGAGTATTAACGGATTTGAAACGTGGATTTTCTACTAAAGAAGAATTTTTTAGTCATTGCCAAAATCGTACAGTATTTACAACAATAGAGCTGGAAAAGTTGTGGAATCAATACAATAGTAAGTTATTGGTTGTTAAATTTGTATCTGTGCAGAGTTTAGAAAAACGTGTACCATTGAAAAACCTATGGGAAGCTGATATAATTGAGAGAAATAGTGGGCCAAGGCCTTTTGATCCTATTTCTGATTTAAATTTTAATAAAATTATAGATATGTCCGCAACCAATTTGTATAAGAGGTAGTTTAGTGAGCGAAATATTATTATCTATTCATCCAGAATACGTATCCAGAATATTAAAAGGTACGAAAAAGTTTGAGTACAGAAGAAGAATACCAAAGAAAAAAATTAGCAAAATTATTATATATTCAACACATCCTGAAATGAAAGTCGTAGGAGAAGTTGAAGTTTTAGGAATATTAGAATTGAACAAAAGTCAATTATGGGAAGAAACAAAAATGTTTTCAGGAATAACGCAAAAAAAATATAGAGAATATTTTAAAGACCGTAAGGTTGCCTTTGCATATGAGTTAGGTGAAGTTACTCGATATTATCCTGATAAGAAATTATCTGATTATGATATTAACTATCCACCACAGTCTTTTGTTTATCTTAAGTGAAATGTTAGAGTTTGAAATTAGAGTATTTAATTTCTATATGAAAAATATGAAGATAAAAACTAAATGAGGAAAGGATATATTTATGTCAAAATTAAATGTCGACCAAAAAACAATCCAAGAGTTGCTTGCAAATAAGAAATCAGATTTTATGATTCCAGATTATCAACGCCCATATGCATGGGAAGAAACGGAGTGTTTAACATTGTGGGAAGATATTTTCGCTTTTGCATTTCCTGATGATGATTATTCAAAATTTGATAGTAACAATGATGAGTATTTTTTAGGACCAATAGTTACATTTAAAAATAATGAAAAAATGGAAGTAATTGATGGACAGCAAAGGCTTACTACACTGATGTTGTTACTTCGAGCATTTTATATGAGATTCAATCACATGAAAGATGAGAACTCTAAAACGACACGTGAAAATATCGAAAAATGTATTTGGAAAACCAATGAATTTGGGAAACCAGATATGGATGCTTTGAAAATTAATTCTGAGGTTGCGACAGACGATGACAAAGAAGAGTTCTTAACTGTACTAAAAACTGGAAAGATTTCAAAACATTCAAAAAGTAATTATGCAAAAAACTATCGATTTTTTGAAGAAAAAATTGATGAATTCTTACAGAAATATCCAGCATATTTTTCTTATCTGCCAACACGAATTTTAAATAATTGTATAATTTTACCGATAGAGGCAGAGTCTCAAGATACTGCTTTAAGAATTTTTTCAACATTAAATAATAGAGGAAAATCCCTTTCAGATTCAGATATTTTTAAATCTGAACTTTATAAGTATTTCTCTTCAATTGGAAAAAAAGAGTTGTTTATAGATAAATGGCGTGACTTAGAGGCGCTGTGTGAAAAAATATTTAAGCCGAGTACTGGAACTCCTATGGATGAATTATTTACAAGATATATGTACTATGAACGTGCTAAGGCTGGAATGAAATCATCAACAACAGAAGCTCTTCGTAAATTTTATGAAAAAAATAATTATTATTTATTAAAAAATGAAACAACACTTGAGAATTTAATAGCACTAGCGAACTTTTGGAATGATGTTTCAAATCAAGATAGAAACAAATTTAGTTTAGAAATTCTCAAACAGTTATATGTTTTGAATTATGCCCCTAATGGCATGTGGACATATTTTGCATCTGTATACTTTATGAGAAATAAAAATGAAGAAGGGTTGTTAGAAGATAAACCTTTTAAAGAGTTCTTAAGTAAAATGACAGCTTTTATTTGGGCTTATGCAGTAACAAATCCTGGGGTAAATGCACTTAGAACACCTGTATTTGCAGAGATGGTTAATATTATTGAAGGAAAAAGTGTGAGATTTTTAGATTTCAAATTTGATATAAACGTTATGAAAAATGTATTTGAAAATTTTAGTTTTAATAATAATAGGCCAATTACAAAATCGATGCTGACGTGGTGGGCTTACACTAATAATAATCAAAAATTATTATCTTTAGACACAACGTTAGAAACTGAACATATCTTTGCAAGAAATAGGCAAGCTAAAGAGAATAGTTTGAAAAATGTAAAAAATTTAGAAGTGCTAGGAAACAAGATCTTACTTGAAAAAAGAATTAATATTCGAGCATCGGATTATCGGTTTTCTGATAAAATAAAATATTATCAAGGTTATATCAATAGCAAAGGTAAAGAGATCGATGGTACACAAATTGAAGAACTAATTATTATCAGTAATGAAAAAAATGATTTTAATGAGCAAGATATTGAGAAAAGAAATAATGATATAATAAATGGTTTTATAAGATACATTTCAGAAAATGAATTAAGCTTGACATAAAGTGAAACACATATCAAAATCTGATACGCTGTAAACAAAGAATAGAGGCTGGAAAATTTTATGTTTTCCAGCCTCT
>CAYJEK010000067.1:0-9185 GCA_964369205.1 uncultured Oscillospiraceae bacterium
ATTCGATACAGAAGTTTACTCAAACACTGGTGGTCAAGCTTCAAAAGCTTCAAACATCGGTCAAGTAGCTCAATTTGCTGCTGCTGGTAAAGCAATAGGCAAAAAAGATTTAGCTTCAATTGCTATGTCTTATGGCTATGTATATGTTGCTCAAGTTGGTATGGGTGCTGATATGAACCAAACTATTAAAGCTATCTCAGAAGCAGAAGCTTACAATGGTCCATCTCTAATCATCGGTTATGCTCCTTGTGAAATGCACTCTATTAAGGGTGGTATGGCTAACAGCCAAAATGAAATCAAGAAAGCTGTTGAAACAGGTTACTGGAACTTATTTAGATTCAACCCTGCTTTAAAAGCTGAAGGCAAAAATCCATTCTCACTTGATTCAAAAGCTCCACAAGGCGGATACCAAGAATTCCTACTAAACGAAGCTCGTTACACAAGACTAAAAATGGCTGATCCAGAAAGAGCAGCTAAATTATTCGAAGCTAACGAAAAAGCAGCTATGGAAAAATATGACTACTTAACAAAATTAGTAGAACTTCATAAATAATCTATAATTTAGTATTTTTAAATAACCTTCCATTTATTTGGAAGGTTATTTTTTTATTTTAAAATAAAAAAGCTTATGGTATTTCCCATAAGCTTTTTTTATTAATTATCAGTAAGTCCTGCTGATAATATATATTGATACACATCATATTGATATGCTATATTTGGATCTGTTATTTCTAATAGTTTTTCTTTTACTCTATTTTCTTCTTCTGTTATTTCTACTGCTGTAGTAGTCATTCTTTCTGCTGAATATCCACAAGTTATAAGCATTTTAACAATTTCTTCTAAAGTAAAAAATCTAAGATGTGTTTTATCAAGTATTCCTGCTTCTATACCCGCTTCTATATCCGCTTCTTGATAGCTAAATCTGCCTTTCGTTATTTCTGATAAAACACTTATATGCATAATATTCGGAACACTAATTATAATTTTACCCTTAGGTTTTAATTTGCTTTTTAGTTTTTGTAAAACAGTCCATGGATCTATTAAATGCTCTAATACATCACCAAATAAAATATAATCAAAGTCAGTTTCTATTTTATTTATTATTTCATCATCTTGTATATCGCCAGCTGCAGTTTTGCAAATTGTGTTTGCAAGTTTTGCTGCACCATCACTGATTTCAAGCCCTTGCAGTTCTGCATTTATGTATTTAGCTTTTAAATAGTTTAATGTTCCACCAGCGCCGCACCCAACTTCTAATAATTTAAATTTATCTAAAGGATTTTTTTGTATATGTTCTATTAAATCAAGTCTTGCATGAGTAGAATAAAGTAATTTAAATCCCCACTTATCCTCAAACTTTTTCTCATTAATTTTAAGTAGTTGTGAATACTTTCCACTATCTTCTTTAAAAGATACACCATCATAGTGATGAATAAACGAATCTTTACAAAGAAGTAGTTTATATCCCGCTAGTTGTGCACGAAGCGAATAATCATCATCCTCAAAATTCCCAGGTGTGAAAATTTCATCTAAAAGACCTACTTTTTTATAAGTTTCATTTTTAATTAAAAAGCAAAATCCGATAAGACGAAGTCTTCTCTCCCATTTCATTGGATTTGAAATATTCACCATTTTAGCAAATCGATGAAGACCTTCAAGATTTGTATAATCTGTTTTCACTTGCTGAAAATTTGAAATATTATTTGAAACAGAGCCCACTATCCCAACAGATTCCTCACTATAAAGTGCAATTTTTAAATTGTCTAGCCAGTTATGAGATACTATTACATCATTATTTAATAATAGCATATCATTTTCTTGATTTGCAATTTTCAGCCCTTGATTACAGCCTGCTGGAAACCCTTTATTTTCATCATTTAATATTAAAGTTATATCATCTTGATCTTTAAGCCAGTTGACTGTATCATCTGTTGAATTGTTATCAACAACAATGATTTCGTAATCGTCTTTTTTAGTATATTCTCTAATTGATTCAATACACTGCTTTGTTACATCTAACTTATTATAAGTTAATATTATTATACTAGTTTTCCTCATTACAGCTCCTTATCTATTAATTCATTAATTTCAATTATAATGTATTTTAAAATAACTTGTCAACTTGTTTATTATTAAGTATACTTTTTTCAATTTTAGCTATATTCAATTAAGTTAGTTTTATTTAATTCCACTTTTTACTTAATTAAATTCGGTTTTCTTAAAATTGTTAATTTTGTGAACAATTTGTGTTGTTATTTTTATCAGTTTTTCCCATTAATTTTAAACATTATTACAAATTTTTATAAATTATGAATAAATTATTGAATTTTATAAATATAAATGATACTATGTTATTAACAAAGAGTGTTCGACGAAAACTTATGTTTTCATCATAATTTATCACACTCATAAAATAATTTAATTGAAGGAGAAATATTATGGCACAATCACAAACAACACAAAACACGAGCGCAAACCTTTATGATGACAAACGCACTCTTGGTAAACCGCAACTTACGGCTATAGCTGTTGGCCAAATTATTGGATCTGGAGTTATGGTAATGTCCATCGTTGCTCTTGGCATGACTGGTAGAAGTGTTAATATAGCATTCGTTATCGCTGCTGTATTCACCATTTTTACTACTATTCCAACCCTTCTTGTAAGTTCAGTTATTCGTTTAAAAGGCGGATTATACACTCAAGGTGCTGTTTTTGTAAATGAAACATATGCTGGATGGGCTCAATTTATTGGCCTTCTTAGTGCTGTTTCACTATCAATGTTTGCCATAGGCTTAACTTCCTATGTTGGGCAATTAATACCTTTTGTATCACAAAACTCAACCTTATTCTCATTCTTATTTTTAACTGCATTCTTTATTTTAAACTATTTTGGCACATCTTGGATGGCTAAAGTTCAAAGCTTTATGTTTTATTTTCTAGTTGGTGCTTTAATAGTATTTACTGTAGTAGGCCTTCCACAAGTTGAGTGGGGCGGATACTTTGGTAATGAATTATTTGGCCGCCCTCTAATTGAAAACGGTATAGGCGGGCTTCTTGAGGCTTCTGCTTATCTAACATTTGCTACTGGTGGTGCAACTGTTATTACAGCTTTCTCAGCTGAGGCTAAAAACCCTCAAAAAGACTTCCCTCCAGTTATTATAATCTCAACTCTTGCGGTTGCTGTTTTATATGCTTTTATGGCTACAGTTATCGGTGGTGTACTTCCTCCAGAAATTGTTTTAGAAGCTGGAAACCTTGGCCCTATAGCTTTTGAAATTCTGCCACTTCCATTATACTACTTCTTTATGGTAGGTGGTGCAGTTTTCGCCCTTGGAACAACTCTAAACTCTTCTATAGCATCAAGGCTTCGCCCAATGGCTACAGCTTGTGCTGATGGGTGGTTCCCACAATGGCTTGGAAAACTACATCCAAAAACCCGTGTTCCTGTTGCATTCTTATTAGTTTTATACTTAATTAATGTACCTATCATTCTTTTTGGTCTTGATGTTGGTTCAATAGGTAAATGGTCTTTAATTATAGGTAATGTAACTGGATTTATAAATGCATTCTCTGTTATGCGTATGCCAAAACTATTCCCAGAAGCTTGGGCGAAATCACCATTCCACATAAGTAATGGTGCTTTATATGGAGCTTTAAGCCTTACTGCTATATCTCTTGGTATGCAAGCTTATTTAAATCTTCGCGGATTAAATACATTTATAATTATGACAAATATTATAACTGCTGCAGTTGCCTTTATCTGGGTTACATACAGAAAGAAAGCAGGCCTTGTTCATATGAATATCTCTTATGAATTATCATAAATTACATTAATATAGGCACTTTAATCATTTGTGCCTCCTTTAATAATAAACTTCCCAAATCATTTTTATGGTTTGGGAAGTTTTCTTTATATATAATTATATAATACCTATTTATATATAACAACTAATAAAGATAAAAAATACACTAAATTAGTGTATTTTTTATCTTTCCTGCCAATTTTAGATTAAACTTCATCTATTTGTTCATTTGTGTTAAGTTTGTTAAATTTGTGAACGTTATGTGTTGTCATTTTGTTAATATTTAACTATAAATTTCTCACTTTATTACAAATTTTTATAAATTGTTAATAAGTTATTGAATTTTGTTAATATAAATGTTATCATAAGTTCATCAAACTGTTGCAACGAATTTCAAGGTTAATGCAACACAAAAAAATTATTAAAGGAGAAATATTATGGCACAAACACAAACAAATCAACCAGCTAATACAGGCGAAGATAAGCGTACTCTAGGGTTTATCGATCTAATGTCAGTTGCGGTTGGTCAAATTATCGGCTCAGGGGTTATGGTAATGTCTATCGTTGCTCTAGGTATGACAGGACGTAGTGTTAACATCTCATTCGTTATCGCTGCTGTTCTAACAATGTTCTCTGCACTTCCATCAATCTTTGTTACTTCAACAATTCGTATCAAAGGTGGTCTTTACACACAAAGAGCGGTTTTCTTTAATGAAACATTCGCTGGTTGGGCACAATCTATAGAACTTTTATCAAAAGTTTCTATCGCTATGTATGCTGTTGGTCTTTCATCATATGTTTGCCAATTAGTTCCTACTTTAGCTCCACATAGCACATTAGTTTCTTTTGCAGCTCTAACAATATTCTTTGTATTAAACTACTTTGGTACAGCTTATATGGCTAAAGTTCAAGGATTTATGTTCTACTTCCTAGTTGCTGCTCTATTAATCTTTACAGTAGTTGGTGTACCTCAAGTACAATGGGCTGGTTACTTTGGTAATGAATTATTCGGTCAACCATTAATGGTTGATGGTGTTCTAGGGCTTCTTGAAGCTTCTGCTTACCTAACATTTGCTACTGGCGGTGCTACTGTTATCCTATCACTTTCAGCTGAAGCAAAAGATCCTAAAAAAGATATGCCTAAAGTTATCATCTCATCAACTCTTGGTGTTGCTGTAATATATGCATTCATGGCTTCTGTTATCGGTGGTGTTTTACCTCCAGAAGAAGTTATCGCTGTTGGAAACCTTGGTCCTATAGCTCTTGAAATCCTACCTCTACCATTATACTACTTCTTTATGATTGGTGGTGCGTGTTTCGCTCTAGGTACAACTCTAAACTCATCTATAGCTACATCTATGAGACCTATGGCTGTTGCTTGTGATGATGGTTGGTTCCCACAATGGATTGGTAAACTACATCCAAAAACTCGTGTTCCTGTTGCTTACCTTGGTATTTTATACCTAGTTAATGCTCCTATTATCTTAATGGGACTAAACGTTAGTAACATTGGTAAATGGTCATTAATCATAACAAACGTTACTGGATTTATAACAGCTCTTTCAGTTATGACTCTTCCTAAAAAATTCCCAGAAGCTTGGAAGAAATCTCCATTCCACGTATCAGACGGACTTCTAAAATTAATGCTTGGTGGTACAGCTATAACACTTGCAATGCAAGCTTACCTAAACCTAAGAGGACTAGAAATGTGGATCGTTTATGTAAACATCATAACAGCAGTTGTTGCTTTTGCATGGGTTACATACAGAAAGAAAGCTGGCAAAGTAAATGTTACAGTTTCTTACGAATTAGACTAATTTATAAATTACATAAATTAAAATTTTTAAAGGATGAAGGCAATAGCCTTCATCTTTTTTATTTTACTGCATATAAATTTATATAAAATATATAATAAGTAATTTTTATTCATTTTGGATAAAAATCCCTTATTTACAAAAAATTTACATACTTTACTAAAAATCAAATTTTAAAATTCTTTTTTTATAACTCTAAATGTTAATTTCACTATTTTTAATCACTATATTTGTGAAATAATCTATTTTTTTATTAGTTTATTTATTAATTTGCTTTGTTAATATATATGTGTTCAAATTATGTTGCCATTTTAACTAAAATTAACAACACTTTATTATAACTGTGTACAAAAAACAGTGTTTTCGCCAATAATTTATTGACAAATTATTAACTTGTTTGCTATTATTGTGATATCGTCTTTTGCACAAATGCAAAACAGACAAAATGCATATTATTAAAGGAGAAATTATTTATGAGCTCAACTACTCAAGGATCACAAGAGTTAAAAAGAGTCTTAGGCCGTATGGACCTTATGTCAGCGGCTGTTGGACAAATCGTTGGCGCAGGTGTTATGGTTATGTCTATCTCTGCTCTTGGAATGACTGGTAGAAGTGTTAACATCGCATTCGTTGTTGCTTCTATCTTCACAATCATCGCAGCTATCCCATCAATTTTCTACGGATCAGTTTTACGTGTTAAAGGTGGTACTTACACACAAGCGGCATTATTCGTTGGTGAAAAATTCGCAGGTTTCTATATGGTTACCTACATTTTCTCAAACATGTCTATTGCTATGTACGCTGTTGGTTTTACAAGCTACTTAACTAGCCTTGTTCCATCACTTGCAGGTATGGATACACTTATTTCTATAGCTGTTATGACACTATTCTTTGTTCTAAACTTCTTTGGTGTTGAATGGATGGCTAAAATCCAAAACGTTATGTTCTACTTACTTGTTGTTGCACTAATTATCTTTACTGCTTTTGGTGTTCCTCAAGTTGAATGGGGCGGATACTTCGGAAATGAATTATTCGGTACTCCTCTTTTTGAAAATGGTCTAAACGGCTTTATGACAGCTGCTACTTACCTAACATTCGCTACTGGCGGTGCTACAGTTATCATGCAGTTCTCTGGTGAAGCTATAAACCCACAAAAAGATATTCCATTTGTTATCATCGTTTCAACTCTTTGTGTATCAGTTTTATATGCATTTATGGCTAGCTGTATCGGTGGTATATTACCTCCAGATGTTGTTATCGAAGCTGGTAACTTATCAGTTATCGCATTTGAAATTCTACCAACTCCATTATACTACTTCTTCATGATTTGTGGTGCTATGTTTGCTCTTGGTACAACTCTAAATGCTACAATCGGTTGGGTTACAAAACCTCTACTACAAGCTTGTAAAGATGGTTGGTTCCCAAAAGTTCTTGGAACACTACACCCAAAATTCGCTACACCATACTACCTACAACTTATGTTCTACGTAGTTAACCTTGGCGCTTTAATCATGGGTTGGAACGTTTCACAGTTAGGTCAATTATCTCTAATCATTTCAAACGTTATCGCTGTTATGCTAGCGGCTGGTGTTATGAGACTACCTAAATTATTCCCAGAAGCTTGGGCAAAATCACCTTTCCACGTACCTGATGCTGTATTCAAAGCACTATTAATTTTAGCTTCTTGTACAGCTGCATACCAAGCTTGGATGCAAATCAATGGTACAACTGGAGATATCGTTATCTTTAATGCTATCACATTCGTTGTTGCTTTCCTTTACTCAAACCTAAGACACAAATCAGGTCAAGTAAACGTTACAGTTTCATACGAATTAGGCTAATAGCTATAATTAACTCAATTTATAAAAGGACGGCTGCAATAGTGGCTGTCTTTTTTTGTGTAAAATCTTTGTTTTATTAATTTTTTGTATTGAAAATATGTGATATTAATGATATACTATAAAGGTATTAATACTTTGCTTAAACTTAATTTTAAGCTATATGAAAGGAATTTATAATTATGAAAAAAATCGTTTTCAGCGACAAAGCACCAGGTGCTATCGGACCTTACTCACAAGCAGTAAAAACAGGCAACACAATCTATGTTTCAGGACAACTTCCAATCGTTCCAGCTACAGGTGAATTCCCATCAGAAGATATTGCAGAACAAACAAAACAATCTATGGAAAACATCAAAGCTATCCTAGAAAGCGAAGGATACACAATGGGCGATATCGTTAAAACAACTGTTTTACTACATGATATAGCTGATTTTGCTGGTATGAATGCTGTTTACGGCACATTCTTTACAGCTGATTTCCCAGCTCGTGCTGCATTCGCAGTTAAAGATTTACCAAAAGGCGCTAAAGTTGAAATTGAAGCTGTTGCTTACAAAGCTTAATTTTAAAATACAAAATCAACCGACTATATAATGTTGGTTGATTTTTTTTATCTTTTATAATATAATTACTATATATTAAAAAGAGAGGTATATCACTATAAAAGTTAGTATAGTTATCCCAAATATGAATGGCGAGGGCTGGATTTACGACAGCCTTAAAAGCTGCAAAGAGCAAGATTTTAGTGAAGAATTTGAAATTATTGTTATTGATAATGGAAGCAAAGATAAATCAATAGAAATAATAAATGATGTTATGAGTGATTTTAAAAACTTTACTCTTATACAAAATGATGGCAACACCGGCTTTTCTTATGCTGTAAATCAAGGTATAAAAAAATCAAATGCAAAGTATGTAGCTTTATTTAATAATGATGCTTTCGCAGAAAAAAATTGGCTGACTGAGCTTTATAAAACAATGGAAGAAGATGAAAACATATTTTCCACTCAGTGCCTTATGATACAGCACTACAATAGAGAGTTATGCGATGATGCAGGCGATTATGTGCCTATTTTTGGTTGGACGTGTAAACGTGGGGATGGGCTATCTTATAAGAGATATCAAAAAAGAGAGCGAATATTCTCTTCTTGTGGTGGTGCTAGCATATATAGAAAAAGTATATTAGATAAAATCGGCCTTTTTGACGAAGCTTTTTTTGCTTATGGTGAAGATGTTGATATTTCTTGGAGAGCAAATAATCTAGGATATAAAAATATATTTAATCCAAAAGCTGTTTGCTATCATATCTGCTCTGCTACAACTGGCGGAAGATACAATTCATTTAAAGCTGAAAAATCAGGGCAAAACACAATGCTTTTATTATATAAAAATTCACCTCTACCAATGCTTATTTTAAATTCCCCTTTTATCCTTTTAGGCTTTATTCCAAAGTATTTAATGTATTTAAAAAATGGCTATTCTAAAGATTTAATTAAAGGCACAAAAAATGCATTCAAATTAAAAAATGAAGTAATTATCCATAAATTCAAATGGAAATATCTAAAAAACTACCTTTGGGTTGAAAAAGAAATGATTAAAGGCGCTTTTGTGTATGTTGATTATAGAGTGAAAAGATTTTTAGGAATAAAATAAAAAAAAGACGGATATAGACAGGTACTAATAAAGAAACAAGTGGCTCGATGCCACTTGTTTCTTTTTATAGTGTTAGC
>CAYJEK010000068.1:0-9181 GCA_964369205.1 uncultured Oscillospiraceae bacterium
AGATAGCATCATTAAAAACAAAATCAAACGATGTTTTGAGTCTTTTGTAAAAAGTGAAGAACGACAGTTCTTCAAGCAAAACTCGAAGCTATCGAAGATAGTATATTCCCCTATAGCTCAGTTGGTAGAGCACATGACTGTTAATCATGGGGTCGTTGGTTCAAGTCCAACTGGGGGAGCCAGGAAAAGGAAGGTGAGAAATTGCTTTCCTTTTTATTTTAAAAAGATAAAGTAGCCCTCCAGCTAGTAAGATTGCATTTATGCAATCTAACTGTGGGGAGCCAGAAAAAGGAAGGTGAGAAATTGCTTTCCTTTTTTATTTCGTAGAAATTATTGGTCTTTACAAGTCCCTCTTTAAAAAAAATGATACTAATTTTTATAATTAGTATCATTTCATTAAAAGGCTTCATTGCTGTTATTTCTCTTTTTTATTTAAAAGTAAATTGAGTTTTCAGGGAAGATGTCATTTTCAGTTACTCTTACACCTAGTTTTTTAAGTGTTTGTTTATCACCTGTTCTTAGCATAACAGAGGAGTGCATATCAGCGCCTTTAAGCTCTGGTATCATATTAAGAGCTGCTTTTACAGTTGGATTTGTTGATTGTGCAACTGATAAAGCAAGAAGAACATCATCAAGTTTTAATGAAGAAGTTTTTGATGATAACATTGATTTCTTCATTTTAATTATTGGCTCTAAAACTTCTTGAGGAATTAAGAGAATTGAATCGTTTATTCCAGCTAAATGCTTTAACGCATTTATTGTAGCAGAGCTTGTTGCAGATAAAACATCAGATGATTTGCCTGTTATAATCGTACCATCTTTTAATTCAAAAGCAACAGATGGAAGATTTGTTTTTTCAGCTTTTTCATTAGCTGGCTGAATACATTTTCTGTCAACAAATGGATGAATATCTAATTGTCCTAGAATATTTTCAAATTTTTCAATTTCTTTTTTGCTAACTTCACCTAGCTTATATCCGCAAAGGCCAGTTAAATATCTTGCGATAATCTCTTGATTAGATGAATACTTTGCCGCCTCATCATCAATTATAGCATAGCCTGCCATATTAACACCCATATCAGTTGGAGAGCGATAAAAATCCTCATCTCCTGTGATTTTTTTAAGAATAGCTTTTACAATAGGGAAAGCTTCAATATCTCTATTATAGTTAACAGCAGTTTCGCCATATGCTTCTAAGTGATATGAATCAATCATATTTAAATCTAGTAAATCAACAGTAGCAGCTTCATAAGCAAGGTTAACAGGATGTTTTAGTGGAACATTCCAAATTGGGAATGTTTCAAATTTTGCATATCCTGCAAATTTCTTATTTTGATGCTCGTGATATACCTGTGAAAGGCACACTGCAAGTTTTCCGCTTCCAGGGCCTGGAGCCGTTACCACAACTAGTGGTTTCTCTGTTTTAACATATTCATTTTTCCCGTAGCCTTCATCGCTAACTATCGTTTCAACATCTGTTGGATAGTTTGGTATAATGTAATGTTTATAGCTTTTTATTCCTAAATTTGAAAGTTTTGTTATAAAATTATCTGCTGCTGCTTGAAAATTGTATTTTGTTAAAACAACACCTGTAACTTTAATTCCAAGACCTTTAAATTCATCAATTAGTCGTAATACATCCATGTCATAACTAATTCCTAAATCTGCACGTACCTTTGTTTTCTCAATATCATCTGATGAAATACAAATAATTATTTCCACTTCATCTTTTAGTGATTGTAAAAGTTTGATTTTTGTATCTGGCTCAAATCCTGGAAGAACTCTTGAAGCGTGATAATCATCAAATAATTTACCGCCAAACTCTAAGTATAATTTGCCATCAAATTTACTTATTCTCTCTTTAATTTCGTGCGTTTGCTTTTCAATGTAAATTTCATTACTAAAGCTTTTTTTAAACACTATACTACACCTTCTTTCTTTTCTCGTTTTTTAAAAATACTTTAAAATTATATCATTATAAAGATAATTTTTCAATTCATTTTTTATGATTATTTTAAGTTTAAATTAGGTGTATTTTTAGCAATGTTATACAAATTAAATAAATATCACAAAAAATTCTATTTTTCTCTATTGACAAATATTGATTTTAATAATAAAATCGAAATATAAACTAATAAAAAAGGAGATACGATTATGGCAAAATACGGATGTGTTATATGTGCTTGGACTTATGATGAAGAGCTTGGAGATGATGAATTAGGAATACCTGCTGGCACACCTTTTGAGGAAATTAGTGATGAATTCACATGTCCACTTTGCGGTGTTGGCAAAGATCAATTCGAAATAGCTGATTAAAAATACAATTTAGTAAAATGAAATAGGGCTGAAGTTTCAGCCTTGTTTTTTTATGCAAAATAAATTTAAAATTAGTTTTAAATATTTATTTAAATGGACTTTTAGATGTTAATATGATATTATTATAATAATAAATAAAAGGAGCTTTCTATGAACAAAAAAATTAAAATTACAATTATTAGCATTATACTTATAGCCCTTTTAGCGGTGATTTTTTTTGTTTGGGAGGTAAATAAAACACACTACTACACCCCTATAACGAGCGAGATGCACATTAGTGATAGTAGCATTTTAAAATCAGCCTTCCTACTAACAGAAAGTGAAAGCACAATAGAAGTGCCTCTTAAAGAAAATATAAATTTTGTTTCTGATGTAGATAATCAAACGGCGAAACTCTCTACAACTAAGATTGTTTTTGGGTTTTATGAATGTGATATTAATAGGGATTATAATGAATTTAATCCAAGTATTACATATTCATCATCAAATGAAAATGTGGCGGTTGTGAGTGAAGAGGGGATTTTAACGTTAAAATCTAAAGGAGAAGCGGTTATAACAGTTAAAGCGGATGAAGTAAGTTTAGATATACCAATTTTAGTGAATAAAGCAGTTTTAGTAACAGAGCTTGAACAAAACATCACTCTTTTAAAAGGTGAGAGTAAAAATATTGCTATTTTTAATGATTATGAAGTTCCGTTTACAGATTTTTATTCAAGCAATGAAAGTGTTGTAACAGTTAATCAAAATGGAGTTGTTAATGCGATAGCAAAAGGAGTAGCTGAAGTTTACACCTATATAGATGAAGAAAAAACACAAAAAGTTTCCACTAATATAACTGTAAAACAGCCTGTTGAATCGATTTCGGTAAAAAGTATAAGTATTTATGAAGGGGATACAGCGAAAATCGAAGTGGCTTATCTTCCAAGTAATGCAGATTACGGAACAAACTTTACATATAGCCTTGCGGATCCATCTATTGCAACAATAAGTGGAAGTAATCTAACGGGTATAAAAAGCAATATAACTCAATTAACAGTAACCTCAGGCAATGGAATATCAGCATATACCTCAGTTAAAGTGAGTCCTCGCCCAAGAGCACAAGTAACAATTACTAATATTTCAAAAGAAGAATTTAATGCATATACTGGAGAAAAATATTCAGATAATTCTCCGTATGCCGGTCAATTTAAAATTTCTTTTTCTGAGCCTGTAATAGGGTTTCGTATAAATTATGTAACAGATGATCTTAATAAAGAAAATATACAAACGGGAGCGGCATTATATAATAATGCGAGTGTTCCAGCTAATACCCCAATTTATTTTGATATAATAATTGCTGAAGGGGATGTCTTTTCAACGAGAGGTTTTTCTTACACTAACTTAGATGGGACAACGGTTTACTATAAAATAAGGTTGAGCGGAAGAGATGGTAGCATATTATACAGTGAGTATTAAGTAAAAAGAGGGATGATAGATAAAAAAGCATTATAATCTAAATATAAATTATTTTTAGATTATAAAAAATAGTAATTAAAAAGAAAGGATATAAAAAAATGAATGAAATTATTAAAAGCTTATACGAGCGAAAATCCGTGAGAGCGTTTGATGAGAAAATGGTGCCACAGGAGATTAAAGACTTATTAATTGATGCCACTTTGCAAGCGCCTTCTGGGGGGAATCAATTAATGTATTCCATTATTGATGTAACAAGCCAAGAATTAAAAGATAAACTTTCTAAATCTTGCGATAATCAGCCTTTTATAGCAAAAGCGCCATTAGTATTTGTGTTTGTAGCAGATAAAACAAGATGGACAAGAAGCTATAAATTAGCAGGCTCAGAGCCAGTGCCTCTTGGAGCAGGAAATCTACTTCTTGCAACAACGGATACTGCAATTGCCGCTCAAAATATGGTGGTAGCAGCTGAGAGTTTAGGTCTTGGTAGCTGTTATATAGGAGATATATTAGAAAACTGCGAAACACATAGAGAACTTTTAAATCTTCCAGAATATACAGTTCCTGTTTGTATGCTTGTTATTGGATATCCAACACAACAGCAAAAAGACAGAAAAAAACCACAGAGATTTGATAAAAAGTTTTTAGTGGGCGAAAATTCATATCCGCATTTAAGCGATGAAGAATTAATTGAATGCTATGAAGAAAGAGCAAAAAGAGAAATAACAGCAATGAAGCCTTTTGATGAATATATGAGAGCTTTTTGCGATAGAAAGCATAATAGTGAATTTACAAAAGAAATGAACCGTTCTGCTAAAAAATACTTAGAAGAATTTTTATAAGAATTAAAAAACAGCCTTAAAATTTTAAGGCTGTTTTTTATTTAACTAGATTTTTTATTATTAAGACTATCCATATATCCTGCAGTGAATATAGCACTTGGCAAAGCAATAATTAAAACACTTGCAAGAGAAGAAAGCATTATAACTGCTCTTCCTATATCCGTTTTTGGAACAATATCGCCATATCCAATAGTGGTAATAGAGATAATTGTCCAGTATAAAGCCTCAAAGAAACTATTAAAAATATCCGGCTCCACCGTGAACATTATAAGAGCAGTAAGAAAGATATAAGTTATAATAACATTCATAAGTATAATTAATGCATCTTTTTGCTTTTTAAAAACATTGATTATCATACTAATTCCAGCAGAATACTTAAATAATTTTATAAACCTTAAAAACCTAAGAGTTCTTAGAAGCTTTAGCATTCTAAAGAATTTTACAGAATTAAAAAGGATACTAATGCTTGAAAGAATAGAAATTAAATCTATTATTGCCATAGGGCTTTTCATATAAATTAAAATAGATTTTTTGCCTTTATTTAATAAAAGATTTGCGCAAAGAAGATGCAATATGTAGTCGATAGAAAAAATAATTATAATATAAATATCAATAATTATAAAAAATAAATTCTGCTCTTTAAACATAAGCGGAATGATGCTTATTAGTATTGAAAATATTATTAATGAATTATATAGTTTAGTATACTTATTATTATCTTTGTATAAAAAATCATAAGCCTTTTTATTCATTAGAGTCTCTCCTTTATAAATTTACTTTAATTTATAGTATTTTTAAATTTATAGAGAAACATAGAGTGTGAATTTTTATATTGATAGATTATATATCTTGAGTATATCATATTTTTGCAATAAAAAACAGAGTTATTTTTTATAAACTCTGTTTTACTTTTGTTATGTTATATTCTCGTATTTTCGCACATTATCCACTAGAAGCTGGCGGTAGTCTTTTGCTATTTTTATCATAGATTCACTTTCGTTTAATTCTTTTGCCTTTTTAATATTTTCATCAGCATCGCGAATTCCCATATTAAAGCCATCTATTAGCATTTTTGAAAGATGTCTATTTGATTTATCATCAAAGGTTTGAAAAGTCATCGACATTTCGGTAGAAAATTTTACAAATGGGTTTATATTTTTTACTTCATCAGCAGGACTTTTTTGATTTTTTACTTTAGTGTAAAATGCATCATATTCCTTTAAATCATCTTTTAGCATATTTACAAAGTGAGCATCGGGAGAAATATCAATTAGCTTTTCGGTGGATATTTTTGCCATTTCGATATTTCCTAGTAAAAAATAAGATAAATTTTTTTGCATAAAATCACTCCTTTTTATATAGCACTAGTCTTAAAGTTGTAAAATAAAGGTGTCTTGGGATATTATAAACAAAAAAAGTGATAATATTCATCCTCTTAAACATAAAAATCAACCGCTTAACCAAAAACTAGAGATTTATTTTTAATATTATGATATTATAAAATCATAAAAGGCGAAAGAAAGGAGTAAGACTTATATGAAAATAAAATTAGAAGATGCTAATATAGAAGAAATCGAGATAACGATAAGGGGTAATATTGCGCACGAGAGTGTTCAAAATTTAATTAGAATTTTAAAAGAAAATAATCTAACGTCTAAAATTTCACTATTTGAAAATTCAAAAGAAGTGTTTTTAGATATAAAGGAAATAGCATATTTTGAGGTGATAGAGAGAAAAGTTTATGCAAAAACTAAAGATAAAAAATATTTTTGCAAACATTCGCTAACTGAGATTTTAGATGTTTTTAAAAACCAAGGTGTTACACAAATAGGCAAAAGTATTTTAGTGAATATAGATTATGTAAAATATCTAGAGGCAGAATTTAGCGGAAATTATATTATAACACTTAAAAATAATGAGAAACTATTAGTTTCAAGGTTTTATATGAAAGATTTTAGAAAAGCTATTTTAAATAAATATTAATTATTAAAAAGGAGAAAATAGAATGAAAATTTTAAAATATACAATGACAGGGTTTGGAGTAGGATTTATATTCACAGCATTTTTTATGCTACTTTTTATGGGGGCAAATGAGATAACAACTCAAGTTTTTGCTTGGCTTATTGCATCAGGCTTTTTTGGGATTGTAAGCATGATTTTTGAAAATGAAAAATTAAACTTAAAAACACAAACAATTATTCACTATCTTATGTGTTTACTAGTAGCTACAGTTATGATGATTTTATTTTATAAAGATTATCTATTAAGCTTTATTATAAGCTTTACACTAACGTATTTAATAATATATCTAGTTATGTTTTATATAGAAACTCAGAAAATAAAAGAAATAAATAAAAAACTAAGTGGGAAATAAAAAATACCGACTATAAGTCGGTATTTTTATTATTTATAATTATTCAACTGTTACTGATTTTGCAAGGTTTCTTGGCTTATCAACATCAAGTCCTTTTAGGCAGGTTGTATGATATGCTATTAATTGCCCTGGTACAACACTTAAAAGTGGAGTTAATAAATCATCAACTCTTGGGATATAAATAATATCATCGCATACATCTTTTAAAAGTGTGTCGCCCTCGCAGCCAACACCGATAACATAAGCGCCTCTTGCTTTTACTTCTTGAATATTTGAAACCATTTTTTCACCCATATTACTTTGAGTTGAAACAGCGATAACCACTGTTCCATCTTCAATTAGAGCGATAGGCCCGTGCTTTAATTCGCCAGCGGCAAAGCTTTCAGCATAAATATAAGAAACCTCTTTTAATTTTAATGCCATTTCTTTGGCTGTTTCCATATCAACACCACGGCCAAGATAAAACATAGCTGTTTCATCCTTAATTCTTTTAGCAATTGCCTCTTCTTTAGAAGTGTCTTTTAGCATATCTTCTAGTAAAAGAGAAGTTTGTTTTAATTCATCTATTAATTCAAAGTATCTTTTTTGAGTTATAGTGCCTTTATTTAAAGCAAGATTTAAAGCTATCATATAAAATGCCACAAGCTGAGTTGTGTAAGCTTTAGTTGAGGCAACTGCCACCTCAGGGCCTGCCCAAGTGTAGAAAACATCATCAGATTCTCTTGCAATTGAAGAGCCAACAACGTTCGTTATAGATAAAACTCTAGCGCCTTTTCTTTTTGCTTCTCTTAAAGCAGAAAGGGTATCAGCCGTTTCACCAGATTGTGAAACTAAGATAACAAGGGTGTTTTCATCAACAAAAGGATCTTGATAACGGAACTCGCTTGCTATATCAGTTTGCACTGGAATTTTTGCTAATTTTTCAATAGCATATCTTCCAACACAGCCAGCATAATAAGCTGTTCCACAAGCTACTACATATATTTTGTTTATTTTTTCTATATCAGTTTTTGTAAGTTTTATATCATCAAGCTTTATAAAGCCATTATCATCAAGACGAGTGTTAATAGTGTCTTTAATGCCTTTTGGTTGCTCGAATATTTCTTTTAGCATAAAGTGCTCATACCCGCCTTTAGAAGCTGCTTCTAACGACCATTCAACAATAAATGGCTCTTTTATAACGTCTTCACCTTTAGTGTTATAAACTGAAACGGTATCTCTTGTGATTTTTGCAATTTCGCCATTTTCTAAAAATGCCACTTTTCTTGTGTGTTCTAAAACTGCAGGAATATCACTAGCAACAAAATTTTCACCTTCGCCATAGCCGATAACAAGTGGTGCCTCGCATCTTAGTGCCACAAATTCACTAGGGCTATCTTTATGTATTGCTAAAATAGCATATGTACCACGAAGAAGTTTTTCAACAGTGAATGCTGTTTTTAGTAAATCGCCATTATAGTGTAAATCAAATAAATGTGCAACAACCTCTGTGTCTGTTTGGCTTAAGAATTTATAGCCTTTTTCTGTTAGCATTTCTTTTAAAGGCTGATAGTTTTCGATAATTCCATTGTGAATGATAGCTATTGTTTCATCTTTATTAAAATGAGGGTGAGCATTTTCATCACTTGGAACACCGTGTGTTGCCCATCTTGTGTGACCGATTCCTAAATTACCAACTATAGGATTTAATTTTGTGTACTCATCTAAAACAGATAACCTGCCTTTAAATTTTGCACTATCAAGTTTATCGCCATTTACAACGGCGATTCCTGCTGAATCGTATCCACGATATTCTAATTTTTCAAGTCCATCAATAATAACTTTTTGGGCAGACTTTGACCCAATGTAACCCACTATACCACACATAGTAAGTCCTCCTTTTTTTGTATATTTTTTACACACAAAAAAGAAGTGCGAAAAAAAGCGTTGTTAACAAATTACTTTGTTTTTTTAGCTTTTTTCTAAGGCTGCACAACCTTTAAGGCATCCGCCGAACTTTTCGATAACCTTAATCCTCGTCACCCATATTAAATGGGGCTGGCGCTTTAGTAGTTTATTCTTTTTTATTGTGTTTAGTAGATTATATCATTTATTTGTGAAAAAAACAAGTAAGGAGGCAGTTTTTACTGCCTCCTTATAGTATATGATTTTTATTTAATTAAAATACCAAGTGTCAAAAAGTTCTAAGGAATCTGCA
>CAYJEK010000069.1:0-8715 GCA_964369205.1 uncultured Oscillospiraceae bacterium
TTCTTATAATTTCCATTCTAAATCCTCCTTAATTAACGGCATATCCGTCAAATATCGTTTTACTCCATTCGGATCCTGAGATGCCACAGTTTTTGCAGATAAATGGGTAAGCAATCGCTTCGTCCATAATATCTGCTGTACCATATTCAGTAATCTCTGTACTGCAGACAGGACAATGACCGGCTTTGATTTCATCTTTGCATGGCTCATAATAGTCATTATCTTTGCTTTCTAATGCGGTGATATCGCCGAATGATTCTGCTTGTATCATCTGCACTAAATTATGTGCAAGAGATTTTGTTTCATCATAACCACAAATATCTCTTATATCAAAAGCCTCATCACTTCCCTCAGAACCATAAGGATCTAAGGAAAAACTATACTCCCGCACACCCATTTCCATAGTGTCATCTTTGTGGATATGGTAGACTGTAATACCTCGATGTCTGACTGCTACGGCGTTCTCAATTACTGTTAATGCCATGTTTTTTTCCTTTCTTGTTAAACAAAAAGGATGGATCACGACATAATGCCGCATATCCATCCTAATTTATTATGATTGTTCTTGTTTTAATTTTCGCGCTAAAAGATAATCGTCAATACCTTTATAGCGACTATCCCAGTTCATCCGCCTTGTCTTGAAACCGAGTTCAGTAACCATACCAAACAGTTTTTTACTACCATTTAATACATGCTCGTTTTCAAACTTATCCATATCATAGGCTTCTACAACTTCCGTAACACCGTTGCGCCTGAGAGACTCAAGAACAGGATATAGTGCAGAAAGTGCGTTTGCACCGGGAATCGCTACAAAGCTTCTACCGGATATAACGTGTGCAACATTCGCTTTAATGGGTCCTTCTGTAATATATACCACATTGTCCATAGGGTTTCCCGCAAAATGAACAGGCCCTCCTGAAGTTACTCCCAAGTGTTCATCTACACTTGAAAACCACATGTATCTTCTCTTTGGATTCTTAGGATTATCAAGCCTGATTTGTAGTCCTTGTATTTTGCCTTCTAATGATTTTACAGGAACAAGTATTCCACTAAGATATGACTTAAAATTCACTGTCCACTGCATATTACTATCCATAAAAAAACCGGGGACACCTTTCACGACACATCCTTTATCAATTAGCATCTTTGTCAGCTTATGATATCCAAAAGCAGGTGTGCTTTTATATCCTTGCTTTACAATATCTTCCTTGCTAAGCCCTCGCCTGAGAAGATTTTCTTCATGTGTTTTGGTAAGCGTCAACATAGATAAAAGAAAGGAGAATGTTTGGTGTACCGTCTCACTGTCAAGTCTTGGTGGCCTTTCTATAGTTGGTTTTTTCGGTTCCGGTAGCCTTTTATTTTGATAAGTGCCACCGTTGCCGACACGCAATGCCTCACAAATTTCACGATAGGCATCCGATGTGCTGATATTTTGGATTTCCGCATAAAGTTTCAGCATACCTCCGGATTTACCGCAATAGTTACAGCGAAACGTATCCCGTTCAAAGCTAATATTCATCTTGCCCTTATCATAATTACAAAACGGGCAATCGACATACATGCTCACTGCACTTTTTCTGCGTACACGAAAGTATAGTAGCCCTGCAACATCAGCAATGCTGAAGGGAAAATCACCTTTATATGGGATATCGTTAACCATGTACCATCACCTCCGTTCAAAACAAATTGACATCTAAACACTTGCAGCTTCCAAAAGAATTTTCGAACCTATTCTGAGCATATTGTTATTGCCCTTATAAGTTTCTGCGTACCAAACCAAATCTTTTGGTTTTTCTGCTGCTACATGTGCCAGTGTTTTGCCTTTGTGAAACCCTACATCAACTGTTACTCGCTTAGCATCATCAAGACTCATAAGTTTATACAGGTCATCACAAGACATAGTTGGTGATAACTCGGTAGCTTGAGGAGCAGTTGCTTTCGCCTGTGTCTTTGTAGGATTTGTTTTTGCAGCTTCAACAGGTGGTGCAATCATATTTTCTTCCTTTGGGGCGATAGGATCATACTTAGTAGTGCTGTCTTCAATAAGTTCTCCTGTTTCGGTATTGATAGGCATAGATACAGGTGCATCAACAACATTAGGATCGGATGGCTCTGACATATCACAAAATTGAACACCAAATCCAGCATCCGCAAGAGCTCGTCCAACAGAGGCTGTCTCAGCAAGTTCAACATATTTATCGCTAAACTTCCCATCATCAGAAGCACTTCTTTGAGCCAAAGCACTTGCTATAAAATTCTCCTCAGCATCATTTTTGTCAAGATAAATAAACGACTCAATAATAGCATATTTATCGTTAAGCTCAACAATACGCTTTCTGATTTTTCCACCGGGATATTTAAGCCTAAACCACAGCTTTCTATACTTTACATCTAAATAAAGCTGTTTTCCTCCGTCATCACCAATAATCTCTCGTAGATATTCAAGTGGATTGAATCCCTCGACACTGTTAAGGTCTGCGACTGCAGGTACTGTCTTGTATATCAAATTTTCATTCATTCTTTTAACTCCTTTCTATATTTGTATCATCTTTTTCTGTACAGTTTATCGAAGAGCACGGATGCCCCCAAACCATACAATGTCCATCATCCGCACAATCTTCACAATCGAAGTTGATAGGATGAATTTCATACTTTTTTCCATAACGCCAATGCTCCTTTACTTTGCACTTCTCAGTTTTGAAGTCTTTGCGTCGATAATTCTCTCGGCAAGCATAGTATTGCGTTTATCAATGTCATTTTTATGAATAGCCATAAACAACGCTTTTTTCTGCCCGACAAGGATAACTTTTTCTTTTGCTCTTGTGATAGCAGTGTAGATGAGATTTCTTCTGAGCATAATGAACTGACTTGTCAAAATAGGGATAATAACCGTCTTATATTCACTTCCTTGTGATTTGTGGATGGTCATAGCATATGAGTGTTCCAACCTATCTGTATCTTCAGCAGAATACTCCGCACATCTACTATCCGAAAATTCAACTGTCATCGACGAGTCGTTGTCTTCACTTAACTCAATGTGTTTCACAAAACCCACATCACCGTTACTAATTTCACCTTTATTCTTTGTTTGAAGCACTCTATCACCTAATCGGAATACTCGATTTCCAACCTTAAATTCAGGTTTACCCGTATCCTGTGGATTAATAAGTTCTCGAAGTACATCATTTAATGATTTTACTGAAGTTTCTCCACGACTACGAAAAGGTGCTAATATCTGTACATTATCAACGCCATTTGCAACAACTTCTTTGCTGTAAGCTTGTATAACTGCTGTTGCTGCCTCATTTTCATTATCTGAACTGATTAGGTGAAAATCTGTACCATATAGTAAATCCGTTTCATTATTGTTGATTTTGTGGGCATTCATTGCAATACGACTACCTTTTGTTTGTCTAAACACTGCATCAAGCATTGTAAAAGGTACAAGTCCACTCCTCATTAGCTCACGAAAAACATTGCCTGCCCCCACTGAAGGAAGCTGGTCGGCATCTCCAACAAGAAGCACATGAGCTTTTTTTCCAAGTCTTGTGAAAAACTGTTTTGCTAAATGCATATCCACCATAGAAACTTCATCAATGATAATAAAGTCCTCCGTTAGATCATCAGTATTGTTATATGTATCATCTTCATTAGTGAGCATAAGTGCGGAGTGTAGTGTTTTCGCACCCACATGACCAGTACTTTCAGCCATTCTCCTTGCAGCACGCCCCGTCGGAGCTGTGAGCAATATTTCACCGTTTCTGATTTTTTTATAGATATCCAAAACAACTTTAAGCACTGTAGTTTTACCTGTACCGGGACCACCTGTAATAATTGATACAGAGTGTTCAAAGCACATTTTTACAGATTTCCTCTGAGCTGTGCTGAGTGTGATAGACAATTCCTTCTCTGAAATTTCAATTTCTTTTTCAATATCTGCACTATAATTAAGTTTATTGCTAAGCAGACTATTAATTGCATCAGCCGTATCACGCTCTGCCTTTAGTGCTCTCGGGTGATATACATTTTTGTTATCTATACAGATAAGTTCTGCTGTAATCATCCTTCTAAGTTCATTAACTACTTCAGACATACTGACTACTTCACTGTCAAATCCATCGCAAAGTAATGTATGAACTTTAGATTTGTATTCCTCAGACGGCAAAAACAAGTGTCCACTCATTTCTGCTTCATCTAAAATGTATAAAGCCGCCCCCCTTATTCTCATAGGAGCATTAGGGCTATACTTTACTTTCCTTGCGATACTGTCAACAGTTTTAAAGCCAAAGCCACTGATGGTGCAGAGCATGAAAGGATCTTCCTTGACCACTCGAAGCGCATCATCACCAAATGTTGTTCGTATCTTATTTATTTTGCTCATACTGACTCCAAAAGGTGCAAGATAGCTGACAATTTCACGCACCGATTTGCTTTGATTATACGATGCAATAATTTTGTCGAGTTTCTTTTCGCTTATACCTTTAATTTGTGTAAGCTTTTCTGGGGTTTCATCAAACACCTCAAGTGTTTTAATTCCAAATGTACTCACAATACTTTTTGCTGTTTTCTCACCTATACCTTTAATTAAGCCTGAACTTAGATATGCTGTAATCCCTTTTGTTGTTTGAGGGATAATTTCGGTAAAGGATTCAACTGAAAGCTGTAAGCCATATTTATTCTGCTCCCAGCGTCCGGAAAGCATAACATCTATCGCATCTGTTGCAGGTAGTCTATACCCGGTTGCTGTAAAGCGTATTTTTCCATCATTGATTCTTGTATTTCTTGCACCCTGCGGAACTGTTTTGTCGCCGGTAATAAATGTAGAAATACAAAAACCGCTTTCGTGATTTTCAAAGATAGTGCGCTCATAAGTACAAAGCATCTGTATTCCTCCTATATCATTCTATTTACTGCATCTATTCCGAGTGGTGTCAAAATCTCTGACTCATAATGAAAAATATCTATACCAAGTTCCTTTGCCTTTGCAATTTCACCTTTCATTCCACTTGAAATAGTCTCACCACAAACGATAAGGCAATCACAAAGTTCTAAAAGCGATAAGCCGAATGAGAGTGCAAGCGCACGCTCTCTTGGAATGGTATCATCAAGTATATACGGAAGATACGCGTGTGGTGCAACCGCATTACAGGAATATTTTTCCGATATTTGTTTCATATACTGCCTAACATTTTTCATGTTTCGCTCTATTAGCTCCCTTGTGGGAGCTGTTAAAGGCGAACAGATATATACTTTTTTTCCTTTCATCAAGCTACTCCTTTCTTTTTCACACTGAATTTTCGACTTTCAGAAGATGTTACATATTCCTCATAAATATCAGCATGATTAATCTTTAGTTTCTCAAGCGACTCCTTGTTAATGCTTACACGCACACTTGGGTTATAACTCACCTCAAATTCACCTGAAGGTGATAGGCAAGTTGCCAAACAAGATATGCCCATTTCATCTACAATAGGTGCATATATTGACGCTATTTCTTCTTTGATTTTTCTGGATTTTTGATCATGCATCGACTGTTCCGCTTTAAGTACAAGGATTTGATCAAGTGCTTTGGCAAAGCTTCTGTGAAGTTTAATCATCGGTGCAGTTTTTACAGCACTGCCATAGTGTTTTTTGATGCTTTCAAGCACCAAATCGCCACTTTCGGTATATGCTGGTTCTACGCCTGCCAAAACATGCTCGTTCCAAAAATACTTTTCAGTTTCAATAATCATGTCCTCATAATCAAGATCTCTGCATATTTCACGCATAACAAAATCATTTTCATTGTTACCATACAAGCAAGCTATCCACCATTCATCTAAGTTCATTATTGACATATAGTGACGGCATTGTAACTCGTAATTAAGAGGTACCGCACCATTGTCCCATTTGAACTTAGCATTATAATTGGTTGTCTTGCACTCAAGTCCGCCACGACGACCATCGGGCCTCTCATAAAAGAAGTCCACATTTGCCTGCATAAACGGATAATCAGGATGTGAAAAAATCGTCTTAACCGACCACACCTTAAACCCTGTTTTTTGCGCAAAAATCTTTGCCACCAAATCCTCAAGTAAGTTTCCAACTTCTTTTGCAACCCAGTTGCTTTCCTCCTCAATAGCAGGTTTAATGCCACACTTGTCATAATAGAGGTCACGAGCAGTAGTAAAAGGCGAAACGCCCATAATGGCTGCTAAATCACTACCACCAATGCCTTTTCTTCTATATGCAAGCCAATCTTCACGGCTCATCCCATCGGTACTCACTACTTCAATAGGTGTAAAAGTTCTTGATATAATTGTTGCTGTAGCCATTATAATTCCTCCTCTTTTGTTAGCATAAATGATGAAATGGGAACTACATCGTAATTCCCATTATCTCCTAAGACTTGCAGTAGTTCCTCTTGAGTTTCTTTCGTAAGATCATCCCAATACAAGCTTATTTCATATTCATTTCTATTCATTCTGGTTACTACCATTTCAAATCACCTCCAATATCATAATCGCTCCAGCGAATTTTTAATGCACGAGCAATATTTTCTTCCATTGAGGCAATCTTTCCACCATCTGCACCATCACATTGCATATTAAAGATAACTTCGCAAATTCCAAGATATAAGTCATGAGCAGTGCAATAACCTGTGCCGTTTTGAGCCTTATAAAGCTCAATTGCTTCAAAAGCAAGTTTTTTCTGTACACCGATGCGTTTCATCACACCCGCCATTGTATTAAGCGGATTGCGAATTTCGATATCAAGTAGGGCAGTAAGCCTTTTAAGTGCATTGCCATATTGAGGATAAATCAGAGCAAGATTATTCTCAAACATATCCATATCAGCACCATTTTTATGCTCTAATTTCAAGGGACTACCGAGCGTGATATTCTTTCTGTTTTTACCTGAGAAAAGCATAGGATATAAATTCGCACCACTTACTCCAACATCTGAAGTAGTCAATCTTAGTGAGGCCTGTAGTTCATCATGTGATACGCCTCGATCTTTAAGTGCTTGTTTATATGTATCCAATAGTTCGTCATGGTTTGGGAATGCCCAGAGTGCAGTTACCATCGAATGATCGTAATAACCACCGACAAACTCAGCACCAGTGAATCTTCTATTTAGAAATTCTACTGTCATTGAAAATAACTCCGGTATTTCTAAGACTGCATAATCCACTCTGTCACCGCCGTGAACTGCTGAAACTTTTCCCTCTGAAACCTTGATAAGTGCATCACCTGCAGCTACTTTGAGGCAGTGGTTTAAGATGCGAGCAAGAACCGGCTTTTCCACCTTATTTAGTGCGTGCCCTGAAATTCTCGCACGCTCCAAAATAGTTTTTACAGCACAGCTTCTCACTGGATAGCACTTGTCTTTTGCCTTAAGCAAAAGCCTCGTATTCTCCATTGTGTCAAAGAGCAGCTCATCGCGCTCCTCATCTGTGTAATCCTCCGCAATTGTTTCAATTTTGGAAGATGTGTCGTCTAAAGCAACAAAACGCAAAATCTTTGTTTTGGCGATGTTCCAAGCCGACTGTTCATCTCTTTCCTTCAGGAAACCGATAAATTCGCTCTCCTGCGCAAATGATCTGTTAAAATCATCTGCAAATACTTTTTTTCCATTCATTGTCTGATCCACCTTTCTAAAATTAGTTTGATATATTCCTTTAACACTAAAGTGTCATTGGCAAATAAAAAAAGGCGGAAGCTCACAAGAATAATATGGAGATAAATTCTCCTATAATCATTCAAGTTTAGCTTCCGCCAAACAGGTCATAATGCCTGTTATAAATTGTAACTGCCCATTTTTCTTTGGACAAAATAAAAAAGTGCCACAAGTCAACTTAATATAGGCATAGTAATCCTATAATAAATTTGTCTTAATGACACTTAATTTCAAACTTTACTCACGAAACTTCGTGATGTGTACTCAAAAAATGTATTACTACATCTTGGGAAACCCGGTACAAAAATCAATTACATAGATATGATAACACAATATATAGTATTTGTCAAGAAAGTTAATACGACATATTGAGGCTGTTGCATGAAATCAGAATAACACTTTTGATGACATTGAGCATTAACGGCTTTATTCTACACAATTTTATTATGATAGCAAAATATCTATCTGCCATTATAGCCACACTCCTATAAAGTCTTTCACTTTTTTCTGTACTCGTAGTTTTTTTGCATATTTCATTAGGTTAGGGATATTTTTATGCTCATCCTTAACATATTTTTGTATGGCTTTATTGAATATTTCCTCATCTATCCTATTCATATTTCTAAGAATATCGAAAATAGTCCGATCTATATCATAGATTCCGAGTGGTTCTCCATCTATTATGCTATCAGTTTCGCCTCTATCAAAGTGCCTATATTTAATGTCTACACTATGGTACTTTAGTATAAATTATAAACTGTTTCGTTAAAAAATTCAAGTTGTAAAAAAGTACGAGAACGACAAATACACTCAGTATCTACGCACAATAAGCCGTTTTCACAGTTACAATGTGAACAAGATTATGCTTAGTAGCCACTGTTCTATATTTTTTGAATTGCGCCTCCTCAACAGTCAATAATTTGTACGAGTTGCTTGATAGGTTTACCCCTCAATACAAGGCACGACAAGGTGTGACTGAAGAGCTGAAATCACAAGACCATATGTTGTGGGTGGGCAAAATGAATAACATTAAGGCACAGATTGAAGAAATTATTT
>CAYJEK010000070.1:0-8170 GCA_964369205.1 uncultured Oscillospiraceae bacterium
CCTCATTAGAAATTAAAGATTTGATCCCTAAAGAATACCAAGATTATGATTATATTGACAAACATAGCATTGTTTTAAATGACGATACAATGTATTTTATTACATATATTCACTACGGTGGTTTGGCTATGGATTTATTTTCTTTTAACATGAAAACTAGTGAGGTCACTCATATCTCAGATTTATCTGATTTAAAATTTTGTGTTGAAAATTTATATGTAATAAATGATAATATTTACTTTGATGGAGATTATGAAGCAACAAATTCTTTAGCAGCATTTTTTATTGATGGAAAAGAAGCTGTATCACTCTCTAATAGTTTTTACCTAGGTTCTGCAGAATATGATAATGGTCTGGCTATTGCAGAATTTGATATAACGGGCGCATATATTTCAAAATATGTTGGCAATGAGAAAACAAGATTATTAAATTTTCCTATAAAAGCTTATCCTGATTCATTTTTCACTGGAAAAACTATATCTTGGTATTCAAATGGATACGTTTCATCTAACCATCAATATTTCTTTTACACTTTTATCAATAATGATGTAGAACAAATATCTATTCCTGAAAATCACCGTCTAGTAGCAATGCAAAATTTTTATATATTGCAAGATCATACTTTGCATCACAAAATCATTAAAATCATGAATTACGAAGGTGAGGAAATTGCAACCATTAGTGGAGAAGAATTAGATATTCTTGGTAGAAATCACATTGATTCTTTTATTTATAAAGATAGCACTAGTTTAGAAACATTTCTTGTTAAAATAGATGCTGCAACAAACACTATGTATACAACAGAATTAATTTTTTCTAACTCAACTAATCGTTATACCGATTATTGGATGTTCAGTGAAGACAGTTTACTTTATCTATATGACGGTGGCGACGAACCAGCTTTTTGGTATTATTTTTTCGAGAATATAACATAATATTCCCCTTCCCAATGATTACTACTTTAAATATTAATTGTCTGAATTACAAAAGGAATTTTTATGAAAAAAATCATTAAAACATTAACAATTTTACTTTCTCTAACTCTTACTGCTTGCACATTAATTAATAAAGACCATCAAGCGCAGCCTGTTGAAATTGAAGAAATTTATACTCCCACTAGTCTTGCATTTATCGATAGTGGTGAAGTTTACCTAAATACGAATGAAACTATTCTTCTTTCAGATATAGAAAAACTTATACCAAATGAATATCAGGATTACGATAGTATTTCACTTCCTATAATTTTTGATAATGATAAGATTTATTTTATCACTCAAGTTCACAAAGATTCTGGCAGAAAACTTCAAGACATGTTTTCTTACAATATAGATACTTTGGAATTAGAATATATTTCAGACTTATCAAGTTTAAATTTGGAGTTATACCGATTTATTGTAATTGACGAAGATATTTACATTTTAGCTAGTAAATCATCGAATATGCTATTATATTATTTAAACGAAAATGCTCCTGTATTACTAGCTGATAATGTTTGGCCTGGTGTGTCAAAATACGCAAATGGAGTAATAGTTGCTATGAAGAATGATTCTGATTATTTTGATATTATAAAATTTCATAAGTTAGATAGACTAGAAGTTTTATCTGTTCCAACTGAAAATTATATTAGCTCAATTTTAACTAGCTCAAATATATCTTGGATGACTTATAGTCTTATTGAAAGCAATCATTATTACTCGTTTATAAATAATGAAATAAAATCATTTCAAATTGACGGCGATTCTTTAACTTTATTAAAGCATGTATACACATATATTAATCGAGATGAGAACGGATTTGATACTATTTATATTATGAATTATAATGGCGAAGAGATTTTCTCACTTACAGGAGAATCATTATATTTAGATGGCACTAATAATGATAACACTTTTATTTACACAAACTCTACCACGTCTGCTACTTATAAAATAGTTATCGATTCAAAAAACAACACCATTACTTCAACTGAATTAAAATCTAATGATATATCTGATTTTTCTTCCTTTTTATTTAGCAATGAAAATATCGTGCATTATAATGATTCACAGATTTCATTTTTCATATACCCATTTTAAAACACAACAATTTATCTATAAATTATTATCTTCTATGTAATAATTTTAATTTTTTAAATACAAATCACTCACTATTTATCCTTTTTTTCAATATATAATTTTATTAGTAAAAAATTTAATATCCATATAATTAAAATTATATAAAGAAAGGAATCATTATAGTGAATAAAAAATTTTTTAAATCGTTATTATTCTCATCATTAATTTTATCTTTTATTGTTACTGGCTGTAGTAGCACCACTCCTAGTGATGATACAGCTGTTAGCGAAGAAACATCAAAAAGTAGCAGTGTAGAGGCTTCTAATGATGAAATGCAAGAAGAAGAATTTGATATGCTTTCCCCTGCCGAAGTTTATGTTGAGGGTGATGCTATTATTTATAATGGCGACATTCACGAGGAATCTATTCAAAAGGTTAAGGATTTATATAGCGAAAACATCACTAAAATTGTACTTAATTCTCTTGGTGGTGAAATAAATAATGGCATGGATTTTGGTGATTTTATTTTTGAAAAAGGATTAGATGTTGAAATAAAAAATACAGCCTTTTCTTCTGCTGCAAATTATGTTGCTCTTGCAGCTAAAAATTTATATCTAAATCCTAACTCTCTACTTGGTTTTCACGGTGGTGCCACTCAAGACGACTCTGCTTATGAAGGAATTCCCGAAGATCAAAAAGCATTCCTTGAAGAATACTTAAAAGCATCTATAGAAAGAGAAAATTTATTTTATGAAAAAATAGGTGTAGACCAAAAAATTACAACTCTTGGACAGGATGAGAAATACGATGATATCGCAGAGGGAAAAATAGGATACACCTATTCTTTAGAAGCATTAAAAGCTTTAGGTGTTGATAACATTGTTTTAACTGAAAATGAATGGACAACACCAACAGTTTTTGAAGATGATGCGGATGCTCATTTGTTTGTTATTGAGAATGTTGAATAATAATTGTTGTTATTTAAAAATTAAATGCTAATATTAACTAAACTATACAAATTATTGCTTAAATTTTTATTTTATGTTAAAATAAATAATACATATACTACCGCATATATCTTTAAAACCCGCCATAAAAAAGGAGAATAAAATGCTTAAACGATTAATTAGTTTAATGCTAGTTTTAGCAATGTTTTTAAGCTTTACTGCTTGCAAAAGAATCGATGATGATGATAGCGAAAGCAGCTTATCTATCGTATCATCAAGTACTGAAAGCGAAGAAATGCAAGATTCTTCATCCAAAACAAGCTCATCTTCAGAAGATAATAGCATTAGTTCTAATGAAGAAAGCGATGACACTAAAGATGTGAATAGCACACAAACTGGAAACACTCAAAGCAGTTTTTCAATTACTAATCAGCCACAAAACACAAGTGTTACGGCTGGCGAAACTCTAACATTAACTTTAACTGCAAGCGGATCTGGGCTTAGTTATCAATGGTATACTAGTTTAAGTCCGAGCGGTGAAGGTGCTATAAAGCTAGAGGGACAAACTTCACCTTCCCTCTCTATATCCACAAAAGATGCATTTGTTCAATATTATTACTGCGTTGTATCTAAAACAGGCACTACAACTCAGATTAAAAGTAACATTGTAACAGCGAGTGCAAATGGAACTGGCGCGCTTGCACCAATACCAGCACCACTTTCTGATATACCAACTATCACTAATCAGCCGCTAAATGCAAGCTATTTTATAGATGTTACTGCAACAGCTCTTAGTGTTACTGCAACTATCCCAAGTGGGAATGGCGCTCTTTCTTACCAGTGGTTTGAAGGTAGTCCAACAATTTCGGGAACTGCAATAAGCGGTGAAACAAATTCAACATACACCCCATCAACTGCTTCACAAGGCTCTAAAAGCTATTACTGTGTTGTAACAAACACATTAGCAGACGGCACTACACATAAAGTTAATAGTGAAGCGGCTACTATTAATGTAAATGACGATGTTTCATATCAGCTATGGATTAAAGATGTTCAGGTTAAAGATAGCAATGCTTCTAATATTTTAGGTAATTCGTCTGTTCAATTTGATAGCACAACAAACACTTTAACACTTAATAATGCATCCTTAAGCTATTATGGATTAGCAGATAATGAACACACAATCCATTCTGAGTTACCAGATGCATTAACAATAATTTTATCAGGTTCAAATACTGTAGAAAATACAGGTCATATTTCTACAGGAAGCCATGCAATTCTTACTACTGGTGATTTAATAATAAAAGGGAATGGTAGTTTAGAAGCGATTGGCAGTGGCGGAGGAGATATCTCTGGCAGCGGAATTCGTGCAGTTGGAACAGTTACAATTTCAGACTCTGCAAATGTAACTGCAACTGGCGGACACCTAGATGATGACGTCTTGACTCCTGGCGGGCACGGAATTTATGCAAATAAAACAATTATAATTTCAGGCTCTGCAAATGTAGCAGCAACTGGTGGCTCCGGCTCCAGTACTGGCGGGCACGGAATTTATACTGAAAAAGCAGTTACAATTTCAGACTCTGCAAATGTAGCAGCAACTGGTGGTACCGGCTCCAGTATTGGCGGACACGGAATTTTTGCTTATGAACCAGTTACAATTTTAGACACTACAACGGTGATGGCAAAAGGAGGAAATTCTTTAATTAATGATAATGGTGGATATGGTATTTCTTCTAATGGTTCTATTAATATTGGAGAGTCTATAGATTATCCTTTTGATGGAACACTAACAGCCTTAGCCGGAAAAAATGCCGATATGTATTTTTATAATGCATTTAGTATAAATGCAACTACTTTCTTTGGAGATGGAATAAAATATTATACATTCAGTGCTGAAAGCTATTGGCAAGAGGGCGGCAATGCATCTAACTTGCCTACAAGTCACTATATTATTTCCGGACTCCATTTTGGAACATCTGATCCTACACTAATGCCATAATATATAATTCGTAAATCAAAAGCCACTAACTAAGTTAGCGGCTTTTATTATTTTGCTTTATATCATTTTCTTTAAAGTAATTTAAAAATAAAAATCATAATTCTTTTTAATAAATACAATTAGTGTTTAACTTATACATATCTTTTAATTATAGTGTATTATTTTATTTCATATTTTTTATTTTTTAAAAGTAACTCTTTAAATTTATTTTCGCTCATAGGCTTTTCAAAATAAAATCCTTGTGCTAAATCGCAATTTAAATCTTTTAACCATAAAGCTTGCCCAAAAGTTTCAACGCCTTCTGCTACAGTTTTCATATTTAGTTTTTTTGCCATATTGATAACATTTTCTACCACCACTACATTCTTTGTTCCATGTCCTTTTAAATCAAAAAATGTTTTATCAAGTTTTAAAACGTCTGCCTCAATAGAACTTAATCTATTTAAGCATGATACACCTGCTCCAAAATCATCAATAGCAACTATAAAGCCCATCTTTTTTAATTGTTTAATTTTAATTAGAAACTTAGTTTCATTACCAATTATAGCACTTTCTGTTATTTCTAGTTCAATATTTTCTGGTTTAACTTCATATCTTGATATTATATTAGAAATACGAGAAATAACATTATCTTCTAAAATTGTCACCGCTGAAATATTAACAGAAAGAATTGGTAATTTTAATTTGTTTTTATTAGAAACTATAAACTTGCATACTTCTTCTAAAACAAACATATCTAATGAAGATACAAATCCATTTTTTTCAAACACAGGAATAAATCTATCTGGATAAATTGGTTCACCAAGCCTTGGTTTCCATCTTACTAACGCCTCTGCACCAGAAACATTTAAAGTTTCAAAATCAATTTTGGGCTGATAAGTTACATAGAATTCTTTATCTTTTAATGCTTGTTCCATTCTAAATGTTATGTTAACTTTATCATTGTATTCTTTTTTCATTTCGTCATCAAATACAATAAAGCTAGTTTCATGTTTTGATTTGCCCATTAATCTTGCTGTTTCAGCAAAAGAAATAATATTAGTTATATTAAGTTTTAAATCATCAATTACATAAATACCAAATGATAAGCTTAAATTAAACTTCTCTCCAATAACATCGATTATTTTGGGATGAATATATGTTTTGTAAATTTCTTTTATATTTCTTTTATCTCTTCTTTCTTTTAAAACCACAAATTGATCGCTAGCTTTTCTCATTAATAGTGCAGATGATCCACTATATGCTTCTGTTAAAGCTTCCCCTATTGCACAAAGCACTTGTGTTCCTCTATCTGTACTATAATAAGAGTTAATGCTTTTGAATAAATCTATATCAAAAGATATTAATTCATACTCCCCTGGTTTTGCCACTTTTAGTATATCATTTGCTACTTCTCTAAATTTTACAGGAGATAATAAGCCAGTTAATGAATCTTTATTATATGCATTTAAAATTATATCTTTTTTCTTTTTTTGCTCATTTAAATATATTAAAATAAATATTATTATCATAACTAGGATTAGCATAGCAATATATGGCATATACATACTAAAAAACTGACTAAATGAAACATCTTGGAAAATTTGATTGCTATTATTTATTAGTATATTATCATAAACATTAGAATCAATTGAATCTAGCATTACATTAAATATCGGAACGATTTCATCTGAAATATCTTTAGATACTAAAAACTTCATAGGGATAACTAAATCTATTGGGATTATTGTTTTTGTTGTATCTGATAAAATCACTTCTATTTGAGCGCTCGCACTTTGGCTGAATATCGCAATATCAACTTTCTCATCTTTATAATCATCTATTAATTCATTCATATCATTGTATAATATAACTTCATTATTAGGAAACACTGTTAAAAACCGCTCAAAATCTAAAGATAGGTATTCAAGAACTCCAATTTTGGGTGAGTTTGTGATAATTTCAAAATCTGAATTACTGATACTTAATATCTCTGGTGAAACTACACAATTCATAGGTAAATCAAAATATGCTTCAGTAAAATCAAAATTTGCTGAATATTCATCATATCCACCATACAAAGTTGCCACTATATCTATATTGTCTGGCACTGACTGACCATCATGAATACTATATGGATGAAATTCAACTTCAAAATCATATGTTTCAGAAAGCATATTTATAACATCTATCATAGCACCATCTGCTTGATTATTATCATTAGTAAATGTTATTGGCTGATAATGTGAAACATAAGCAATATTTAATGTTCGCTCTTTTAAAATTTCAGCCTCTTCTTTTGTTAATCCCCTATGGTTCATTTCTATGTGTTGAGCAAAATACTTTTCCTCAAGTTCTAAGAAAAAATTCCCTTCATCTGCCACAACCTTAAGTAGTGCTTCATTTATATCATCCATAATATCCTGGCTGCTAAAATCTGATATTAAATATAAATTATATGTTCCAACATTTAATACTGAATGATAATCAGGTGTTTCAAATTTAAAATCTTCTGTATCTACTAAGTATAAATCTGCTGATATATTTGTGTAATCATCTATATCACCATAAATATAATTAAGAGAAATTTCATTTTCTATACAATATTCTTCTAAAACACTATTTGCAATATATTCTTCAAAAGTTGTTACTGTTTTCCCATTTAAAGCTTCAGGATCATCATAAAAAATATCAAAATCATCTGTTACAAGTGAAACCGTACTTTTTCCTAATGGAATTTCAGAATAAAGAAATTTTTCTTCTCTTTCTGGCGTTTTAAAATATAGCCCTGCAATATCAACAAGTCCTGTTTCTATCGCTTTCATTGGATCGCCATCTACTTCAACGAATTGAAATTTTAAATTTGAAGTTTCTTCAATTTTCTTTAAGATATCATATCCGTAACCTTTTTCGTTTAAGCTATCAATATCTTCTACTAAATTACTATTTGGTAGATAACCAACTTTTATTATTTCTGTGTAAGATGAATTTGCAAAAGCATTAAGGGTTGGTAAGAAAAATAATAGTGAAGTTAGTCCTAATATTAAGATTTTATTTATTAGCTTTTTTAGTTTTAATTGTTGCATTAATATTGCCTCCTTTAGCAAATTGTTGTGTGGTGTATTTTTATAATAACACTTAAACCGAAACAACATTTTACAAAATTCGACAAATCATTAATAGTTATT
>CAYJEK010000071.1:0-7023 GCA_964369205.1 uncultured Oscillospiraceae bacterium
TGTGCATGAGCATGCACATCACTTTGCATTCCCTCAACAAGCACTTCATCAACTACAACATCTCCTAAACTCTCCATCATACTCACTGATTTTGAATTTTCATTTGTTGATTGAAGTAGCGCATCTTCTATCCATTCCTGTGATACACCACCATTATAAACAACTAAATCTGCTGATGAAATAATAGAAATATCTTCAACACTTGGCTCATAGCTGTGTAAATCCACTCCTATATCCATTAATAATTTTACATCAAAATTTTCTTTTTCTTCTCCTAAAATTTGCATAAGCCAATCATATTCATGAAAAGAAACAGCTACTATACTTTTTTTATCCTGTGTTGCTTCTTCCTTGATTTCCTCACTTGCTGAACAAGCAGATAACATCATTGCGCCTGCCATTAAAATAGCTATTAATTTTGTTTTTTTCATTTTTCACATATACCTTTCATATTTAAATAAAAAATCATCTTTTATCAAGCCTTAATTTGCGAACAATTATCACATTTCCCAAATAAAAAAGCTGATGATTCACTCACATTAAAATCTAGTTCATCTTTTGCTATATTTATAAGCATATTTGAAATATGCTTATTTAAATGATATGTTTTTTCACAAGTTTCACATTTTAAATGAATTACCCCAAAACAAACATCTGGCTTCACATAATGATATAGAGCTTCTGATTTTTTATTGTCTACAACTTTACAAATAAGACCTTCTTCTTCCATTATTTTTAAATTTCGATAAATAGCACTTATGCTAATATCATCATTACCACATTTTTTTAATATATCTTGTGCTGAAAAAGAATTATGCTCATTATTTTTAAAAGCTTCTAATATTTTTTGACGTTGCTCTGTTTGATATTTACTCATAAATACATCACCTTTCTTTTTTAATTTGCGAATGATTTGCAAATTAAATTATACAACACTAACTCACTATTGTCAATCTTATTAATGCACAATTTTAGACATATTTCAAAATTTGCACTTATGTATTTATTATGGTATAATTTGGATAATATTTAATTATATAAACATATAGGAAAGGAATCAATTATTATGAAAAATTTAAGGATTTTACTTATTTGTATTATCACTCTTTTCTTTTTAACTGCTTGCACTACAAGTGAAGAGTCTAGCGAAAATTTAAGCGAAAACACTAATTTATCTGAAGAAGATACTAATTTTAATGAAAACAATACTAGTACTTATAATAGCTTTAACACGGCTGGAGCTTATAATCATGCTGTTTCTCCATCAGGCGATTATATTCAGTTCACCCTAGTTCATCCTGCTGTTGGTTTATTTATAGAAGATATTAATAGTGGTATGACTGGAGATTTACAATTCTATTTTACTAGCGCAGATGGTGATTGGGGCTCTTTATTTCTTGATGGCAATAATGGGAATTACGAGGCAAGTTTTCAGTATATCAATGGTAGTGTTAACACTAATAATGGTGATTTAACTATCGATGTGAGAGGCGAGGCTATTTCATTTACATTAAGTGCAAATGAAGGCTTTGATCCTTATGAACTCGTAGAGCTTGGATATAATATAAACGTAGATGGTTTAAACGTATATTCTCAAGACATAACTGAAAATATACAAATTAATGGTGCTGAATTTACTGGTGAAGATTCCAGCATAATAAAAGATCATAAATTTGTTGGGGAATTTTATTTAGAACGTCCTGATTATTTCAATTTATCTCCTAGTAGCGAGGAATCATTTTTAACCATTGAAGCTACTAATATCTCCTTCGTTTATAATGGACAAAATTTTTCTATAGACTACACTTTATCAGAGCAAGAAGCAAACTCTGGCGAGCATAAAATAGAAGCTAATTCTAATGGCATAGACTTTTCTATAACACTATCAGATTCAAACCCTTATATAATAATTGAAGATGATCTCCGAATTTTTTTAAATGAATCTATATACCAATCTTATCTTGAATATGAAGATCTTTCAGACGAGCGATTTATTAATGAGTAATAAATAAAAATTAAGTGAATGAATATTACTTACAAAAAGTGAGGCAAATCAATGAATACTATAAATAAATCAAATATAACATACATTTCAAATGATGAAAACTTAAAAACAGATAATTTTTTAAAGCTAGCAAATAAAGTTTGGCCTCGAAATTTTAATAAAGAACTCACTGCAAAAGCTCTAAAAAAAACTATTAACTTTACCGCTTATTATGAAAACTCATTAATTGGCTGTGTTAGAATTTTAACTGATGGATATTTTTTTGGAACAATAACTGAAATATTAGTAGATCCACGTTTTCAAAAAATGGGTGTTGGCAAAACATTAATGGAGTTAATGTGGAAATCATCTCCTACATCTTTATTTTTTGGTGCACAAGAAGGAAATGAATTATTTTTTGAAAAATTAGGATTTGAAAAATCTATGCAATCATATTCTAAAAGAAAAAAAAGAAAAGAATAATATTCTAATTTACTTTTATAAAATAAAACCGAACTCTTTTTAATAAAAATGAGTTCGGTTTTTATTTGTTTGTAAAACTTAATAAAAATTCATAAATTTTATCAGTTTCTTTGCTTTTATTATATTGTATTCTTTATCAGTTGATAAAATATCAACAAACGGAGTTTTAAAGCCTGCTTTTATTCCTGTATGTGTAAATCCATTTCGCTCATAAAAGGAAAGTCTTTTAATTCTTTGCTCATAATTTTTTGCATTTTTATCGTCCATTGTTTCGATAAAGAGTGTTATGGGCTTATCCGGGTATTTATCAAATAACACATTTAATAACTTTGAACCATATCCTTTTGAATGAATTTCATCATTTACTGCTATATAAAACACAAATAAAGTATCATCAGATTCTATTGTAAATAAAATCCCTACAAATAAATCATTATCATAATAAACTTTAAATTCATAGTTTTTCTTTAATGTTAATAGCTTTATAATCCATATAGGCATCAGTTCTTCTTTTGGAAAAACTCTTTTCATAAATTGGCAAATTTCTTTGTAATTTTCAAGTTTTCTTGATAAATCTTTTTCAATTAAATTCATTTTTCATTCTCTTTCTAATTAATACTGATAGTGCACCTTATTCTTTTTATATAGATAAAAAGATACTATAATAGCTAAAAATTCTGCAACTGGAACAGCTAGCCATACACCGTTTATAAAAAATATCTGTGGCAAAATAAGAAGCGCTATAACAATAAAAACTAAACTTCTTAAAACTGAAATTACAGCTGAGACTCTTCCATTAGATAGTGATGTAAACATCGCTGAAAAGAAAATATTAAAGCCCATAAATAAGTATGCTGGCAAAAATAATAAGAGTCCATTTTTAGCCATTTCAAATGTTGCGCTATCTCTTGCAATAAAAATACCAACCGCTTCATTTGAGAATACTAGAGTTAACAAAATCACAAAAATAGATGCCACTAAAATCACTCTAAAACTCTGTTTTATAACCTTTTGTAAACCCTCGTGGTTTTCTTCACCATACTTGTATGCAATTATCGGTGATACTCCTAGTGTATAGCCAGTATAAAGAGCACTTTGAAACATTTGTATGTATAAAATAACACTAATTGCAGCAACCCCCGTATCTCCTACCATACTCATTAAAATAAAATTAAACATAAGTGTGGTAATTGATGTTGCAAGTGAGCCTACAAGTTCTGAAGAACCATTAAACATACTTTGAGTTAGAGTTTTAATTTTAAGTTTTGGCCTAACAAAATGTATAACACACTTTCTATTAAATAAAAAATAGAAAAAACCAATTATTCCAGGAAGTGCATTTCCTATGCCAGTGGCAAGTCCTGCACCTGTAATGCCCATATTTAATAAATTCGGTGAAATAAAAATATAATCAAGAACTATATTTGTAATCCCCCCTGCAACACTTAATATAAGTCCAAACATTGGATGTCCTGCTGTTATCATAAAAGATTGGATAAAAACCATAAAAAAGACAGGAACTAAAAATCCTGCTAAACTAAGCATATAATCTTTTGCAAGAGAATATAAATTATCGCTAACGTTTAATAATTCAAGAAGCTCATCAGGAAAAATCAAAACAATCGCTGTAAGTAATAAGCCAAGTATTGCACCAATTATATAAATTACTGTTAAAAACTCTCTTGCTTCTCTTTGTTTTCCTTGCCCTAATAGTTTTGCAATCACGGCATTTCCACCTGTTGCAAACATAAGCCCAACTGCCATTACTATCCCAAGAAGCGGCATCACTAAATTTACAGCAGCCAAAGCACTTTCACCAACAAAGGATGATACAAACACACCATCTATAATAGAATAAGTTGACATAAAAATCATCATAAACATACTTGGTAATGTGTATTTTAAAAGTTCTTTCATATTAAAGTTTTTTGCTAATGGACTATTCATTCCCTGTTTCCTCATTTATATTCTCAAACATTAATTTTGATAAATATTCAATCATCTCACATAATGTATCTACTTTTTCTTCTCCGAATTCTTCTAAAATATTACGCTCTATTTCTTCTTCATAACTAGCTGTTGTTTCATAGTCTTTAGGGCTATCTGGATTTATAGATAGATAAAATACACGTTTGTCAATTTCACTTTGTGTCCTTAAAATATAACCTTTTTTACACAGCTGATTGATTTTTTCTGTTACAGAGGGACGAGTTATTTTTAATAAATCGGCAATTTGCGAAGAAGTATACTCATTAGGGTGTGCCTCAATAATATTAAGATAAAGAGTATCGTGATATGAAAGATCACTTTTTTTATCATAAGAGTAAAGCCGTTTTAATTCATATAGTGCTGTATCGTGTGTTATTTTATGTAGTGCTTTTGTTAATTTTCCGCTCATTTTTAAGCTCCTTTTATTTCATATTGTAAATTAAGTATTTCAAACTAACTATTTTACACTAACTATATTAACCTAACTATTTATTTTTGTCAAGAGTTTTTAAATATTATATAAATAAAAAATCGAACTTTCCAAAAATTAGAATAATTTAATCAATGAATTATTGATTAAATAAAACATACTTTTTTTAAGCAAAATTTAAAATTTTATTTGTTTTTGCTAATATTAAAAAATAATTAATAATTTTTTAATATTATAAATATCTTTTTTACAAAACGTCTTTTTATAAAATCAAGAAAAGTGATATTATAATTATGGTATCATTTTTATATACTGAAAATCAGTATTTAAGTAAATCAAATTATAAGGAGAAGAATATGAAAAAAATATTAATTTTCACACTTTCAATGTTAATGTTATTTAGCTTTGTAGGGTGTGGCTCTGAGGGCGAAACTACAACAGATACAGAAGGCACACTAGAATCCTCTGAAGAAATGGCTGAAACTGAAACAACCTTTGAAGAAGACTTAGAAGCAATACGTCCACTGCTTGTTCACAACTTTGCAGGACATGGACCAAGTGAAACGGATCCATATGGCGGTGTATCTTTTAGCGAGGACTATTCTAATGCAGTATTTCTTTTATTCAACGGCCAAGAATATTATACATTTATGGGTGAGGCTTGGATAGATGAGGAAACTGGCAATTACATGATTGATGATCCTGCTGAAGAATTTTTAATTACATTTGCCTTCTATCAAAACGATGATGGCACATACACTTTAGATGCTGGAGATTTAGGCTCAATTCTCGTAGTTGAAACTAATGCAGATGCTATTGTATCACTGCTACAGCTTTTCGCTTTATCAGAATAAAACAAAGTTTTTATATTTTTAAATAACTAATAAAAGTAGCTTCAAATTATTAAAATTAGAGGCTACTTTTTATTTAATTAGTGTATAAATCAAAGAAAACCTCATCACACAAATAGTGATGAGGTTTTTGTTTGTAAGGCATAACTAAGAAAGCTAACCTATTTATATTTTTTATTTCTAACATAGTTTTTCACATTTTGTTTATGAGCTTTTCTTACATCTTCATCCAAAACATTATTTTCATTTATTAAACCATAAATAGTATTTACTTGTGCGTCTGTTAAAACTATATCTTTATATTTTTTCACTTCATAACCTAGATTTGAAATTTTTATAACTGGTGTTTGAGATTTCACCTTGATTCGAGCAGAGTTCTTAATTGCAATTATTGATATAGGATAAACTATCGTTTCCTTTTCAATAATTTTTGAAACAGCTACAATATGACCTAAATTTTGCTTAATAGGATTATATATCTTATTTTGTGTTTTTGGTAAATATTGTGTCCAATATTCAGCATATTCACTACCATATATTTTACCTGCATAATATTTAGTTTCTATTACAAATATTCCATACTTTGACACAATTATATGGTCTATTTGTGTTGTTCCATATTTTGTTGGTAAATATATATCATTTAATATTTTATATTCTTTTATATCTAATGAATATATTAATGAATTTTCTGCTTTTCTTTCACCTATCTTACCTTTAACTGATGATTTTATACTTTTTTTAAAAACAACTATTACGACCAATACAATTATAATAAATATTTCTTCCATTGCAAATCTCCTTATATCGCAGTATATAATTAATATATCATATGTTCAGATTATATTCAATACATAATGATTATATATAATATACTAAAAGCTTAATGCAATTGCATTAAGCTTTTAGTTATTTCATCAAATAAATCATTGTTGTTTAAAGTTTAATTAATTTTGCAGCCATTTTTGTCGCAAGTAATCTTCGAATTATCCCCAACTTTTGTCCAGCATTCAGGTTTTTCTGTTGTATCAAATCCACATTTAGTTGTTTTCCCATCTGATTTTAAGTAATGAACTTCGTCAGTATCGATATGCTTAACCTTAGCCATTATGTTTTCTCCTTTCAAATTATTAATTATACTGCTTTGTATTATAATTAATAATAACATAGCTAAATGCATTAAATTGTCAAATTTTGTCAAAAAAAACAACAAGAGTTCATATAAACATCTCGACAAGGGTTCAACTCACATCAGTTGGCAAATGTTAGCTGTATTTCTGGCTGTT
>CAYJEK010000072.1:0-6527 GCA_964369205.1 uncultured Oscillospiraceae bacterium
AAAATACCGTGAACATATTCACCTTTATTATTAATTTGATTTAAAATAAAGCTTTGTGGCTGAACTCTATCAACCCACTCTGGAATATTTTCCATACCGTATTTTTCAGTATCTCCATTTTGGGCATCTATAATTATAACGCCAGTTGCCTCTGGAAGTGCAAAGCCTTTAAGATTTTTATATGTTGTTATAACCCAATGTGGATTCATATCATCATCAAGCTCAAAGCTATAATCTGTTGTTCCTGTAAATAATGCTGATGTAAATCTTGTGTAGAAATATAAATTATCAAATAAATATGCATTTGGCTGATATTTAATACTGTATCCTTCTATATATTCAACATCATTTGCATTAGTAGCTGATACAACTATATATCCTGGTGTACCATCCATATTATTTATCCATTGGAAAATTCCTGAGTGGTATAAAGGAACAACCCAAACTAATTCATCTTGAACTGTTTGAATAACTGGCTCTCCTAAAATCACCTGACTTCCAAGAGATGGCCTCTCACCAAGTTTTTTATCAGCTAGTATTTTTGCTAAATCAGCATCAACTATAGGCACTTGATTTGTATCAACGATTTGAATTTCGCTTGAAAAGTCGCCTGTTCTATAGTCTGGCATTTGATCTCTATAGCTCGTTACATTAAAAATAACACTTGATAGTATGCTAACACCAAAGTATAAAATCCAAACACCTGCCACTAAAAACATTGGCAGTTTTGGCATAGGTTTTTGCTTTTTAAAATCAACATTTAAAAGCCCTTCTGATGTTCGCTCTAAAATAATTTTCCCCACATTTGTAAGTACCCAAATTGCAACATAAACTGTTATCATAAAACAATAAAAAAATGCTGTAGCAGGATATAATGGGTTTAAGTTTAAACTATTTGCAAATATGTTAAACACAAAAAACAAAGTTGCGGCAACATATAGCATAACGCTAGGTTTTTTCATATAGTATCGTCCCCTTTTTATTTGATTAAAACTATTTTAATCATTACTTTCTTTTATTATACCTAATTTGTACGCATGTATCAACATTTTTAAATCATTTATTTCATTTTTTATTTCTTTTCCCTCATCTGTTGATTCCACAAGCATCCTATCTTCCATTGTTTTAAAAACATTTACACTACTTTCTATATCGCTATTTTCTAAAACAACTTTCTCAAGGCTCTCAAAAGGCTGATGCGCTCTTAGAGATAATCCTCTTGAAGAATACACCATTGTATAGCCTGCTATACCAGTTCTATGATGATATGCTCTGCAAAATCCACCATCAATAACAATAATTTTATTGTTTGCTTTTAATGGATTTTCACCTTTTACAAATCTCACTGGTACGTGTCCATTTATTATTCTCGAATTTTGCCCCCATAAATCAAATTCTCTTAAAATTTTATCAGCTATTATATCATTTTCTTGATAATCATAATAATAATCTTGCCCTTCTATTTTAACTTCGCTTTCTTCTACTAAAGAATTTTCAAATGTAGTCATTTTACTTCTGCCAAACATAGGCGAATTTTTTCCGCACCATAAATACCATAAAATTTCCCCACATCTTCTTTTTAAATCTTTATCTTTACTTTCAAAGTAAGCACTTCTTGAAATTTCATCTATATGGTCCATTAAATCTTTTCCAGCGTATTCTCCAAATCCAAAATTAACTTTTCGAAATTCGCCATCAGCAGTTAAAGGGATAACTCCGTGATACATAAGTATCCCGTTTTCTTTTTTATATGCCGCTCCATTTGAATACAAAAACCTCATATGTTGATGGAATTTTTTGCAGTTTTTAAAACTTTCGCAAAGCTTATCCACAACCTTTTTTTCCTCTTTTGTTAATTGTGCTGGATCATTTTTATCAACTGTTGGAAATTCATCATCACGAAGCTTATAATCTTTTCCTTCTATATTAACATATCCCTTATCAAAATCAACAAAGGTTATCATTTTTCTTTTTTGCATTTCAAAATCTGGATTTCTATCTATTACCTCGCACTCTAATTTATACATTATAATAGAAATCGCTTTATTAACCTTTTGCATTAAATCATTTTCTTCTTCATCATTAATAGAAAGATTTCTTGGTTTAAATGCTTTTGGAGTATTTTTATATGTTTTTAGAGCAAATTGCACTAAAGGTCTTAAATTTATCCCATATCCATCTTCAAGGCATTCTAAATTATTGTATCCTGCACAAGCTCTTACAACACTAACGACTCCAAGTGGGCAGCCCGCGCCCGCACTCATCCATAAAACATCGTGATTTCCCCATTGAATATCGCAAGAGTGGTGCTCCATTAATTTATCTAAAATAATATCTGGTCTTGTGCCTCTATCAAATAAATCCCCAACGATATGAAGCTTATGAACGGCAAGCCTTTTTATAACATCGCTAATTGCTATTATAAAATCATCCGCTGTATTATTTTCTATTATTGCACTTATAAATTGATTATAGTAAGCTTCTTTATTATGATCCTCAAAATGTGCATGCAATAATTCATCAATTATATGCTCAAACCCATGTGGGATAGCTTTTCTAACGTTTTGACGTGTGTTTTTACTTGAAACATGGCGACACACATCTATAAGACGATAAATAGTAATTCTATACCATTCACTCATTCTTTTTTCAGTTTCTTTAATTTCTGCAATTTTTAAAGCTGGGTAATAAATTAAACTAGCCAAAACTTTTCTTTGCGAATCTGTGGTAGTATTTTTTATTGAAGCATCAATTTTTTCTCTTATAACTCCTGAGGCATTATTTAAAATATGGCTAAAAGCCTCAAACTCTCCGTGTATATCCGACATATACATCTCTGTTCCTTTAGGAAGCTTTAACATAGCTTCAAGACTGATAATTTGCGAAGTTGCACTTTGAATACTAGGGTAATCTTTGGATAATAAATTAAGATATTTTCTACTTTCTAAAACTCTATTTGTCATGAATATTCTTTATTCCTTTCAATAAAAAAACTTATCGCAATTACATAAATATAATATATCATAATATTTATAAATAAGCAACTAAAATCCATTAAAAGAATAAAAAACACATAAATATCTTTTACACCCAAGTTAACATACCGTTCACATATAAAGAGGATATTTCACCGTTCTTACAAATATAGAACAATTCTTATACACAAACTAAGGCTATAATATAAACATAAAGAAAAACACATAAATAGCTAGACGATACTTAAAATAGTATTTTTTCATACATTAAATTTTATTTCTCCTGAAAAAACAAGGCCAAAAGCCTTGTTTTTTCTTTTAATATGTATTTAATATTTTATTTTAAGCTTAAGATATTTTTTTTGACTTTAATAAAATATTTGTTTGCAATATAAATAAAGTTATAATAACTAAAGTGCTCACATCCACAAATGTGTTAGCTCCTCCGCTAAAATTTGAGCCTACTATAAATATTACACCCGAAATTAAAACAAGCACCCAGCTTAAATTTCTCGCTTTCTTGTTTTCACTAAATTTTGTTATCCTGCCTTCCATAAATGCAGTTAAACTCATTGCGATTATAAGCCCAAGACTAATAACCGACCAATGCCCTTTATATTGTGCATATGGTGTTTCTTTTTCTTGTATTTGAACTGCTGTTCCAGTTTCATTTTCTACTACAACTTCATTATCTACTTCACCATCATTTGCACTAACGGGTGGCACTAAAAAGAACGAAAAAGCAATCATAAAGCTTAATACCACACTAAATATTTTTTTTAAACTTCTTTTACTCATAAATTCATCCTCCTATTAGCATTTAATTTAATAAGCATAAATATTTGCATTAATTGTATGTTATATATATATTATATACTATAATTATTACCTTTTTGTTACAATAATGAATATATTATACGAAATTTTATTGCTTTTATATTAAAAAAAGACGGCTTTCACTTTCGTTTTCGCCGTCTCTTTTTTATTTATTATTTGGCAGTGTAATATAAAATGTTGTTCCAACGTTTTCTTTTGATTTTACATCTATACTTCCACCGTGCTTTTCTACTATATGTTTTACAATAGAAAGCCCAAGGCCAGTTGAGGATATTTTTTTATTTCTTGAAGTATCAGCTACATAAAATCTTTCAAATATTTTATCTATATCTTTTGCATTTATGCCTATTCCTGTATCTTCAACAATTATTTTTATATTATCATCTTTTATTATTTCAATATTAACTTTTCCATCTTCATTATTATATTTTATAGCATTACTAATTAAATTTCTTGCCATATCGCTCATTTGATTTTCATCAGCATTTAATGATATATCTTCACCTTTAAAGTTGATTTCAATATTTTTTGCTTTAATAGCGCCACTTACTTCTTCTATAACCTTTTTAAATACTTGAGATAGATTAACATCTTCTATATTTAACTCAACCCCTTCTTCTATCGCTGATAGGTTTATAACATTGTCTATCATTTCTAGAAGTTTTTGTGCATTAGATTCAACTATTTTTGCAAAAGGAACAACATCTTCATCTTTTGCTATTCCCTCTCCTATAAGCTGTGCATACCCTAAAATACTAGTAAGAGGAGTTTTTAATTCGTGTGTTACATTATCAGAAAATTCTTTTCTAGCATTTTGGTTTTCAATTTGCGGAGTTATATCTAAAGTTATTAAAATAGCTCCTTGAATAGTATCCTCATGAACATTTGGGCCTATCGTATATTGATAATATTTTTTATTATACTGCGCTATTCCACTTTGCTTTTCGCCCTCTAATGCCCTCCACATAGCTTTTTGAAGTTCTGGTGAGCGCACTTGGCTTGAAAATGGGGTATTTATATTTTGAATATTAAATATAGATTCACTCTCTTTATTAACTTGGATAATAGTTCCCTCTTTATTGCAAACAATTATCCCCTCTGTAATATTTAAAAATACATTTTGCAGTTTATCTTTTTCTGCTTTTATATTTTGAACTTGCTCATTTATTATGCTATTTTGGCTATTAATTTTTAAAACAAATGCCGACATTTCCTCGTATAATTCACCCTTTGCATTTTCAACATCGTAATTTTCAATTAATGATGCCACACGTTTTGTTGTTTTGCTTGCTATAAAATAACACAGTATAACAACTATAGCTATTAAAAGAAGCAATACTAATATATTATCTCCAATTAAATTTGTAGTTACATCATTTGAGTAAACACCTATTCTTACAATTCCTAAATCTTCAACGTTAACTGCTGAATAATAAATAGTTTTATTTGCAGTGTCTGAATATCTTTGTGATTGTCCGTAGCCTAAAGTATAAGCATCTGCTATCTCTTCTCTTGAGGCATGATTATCCATATTCTTATGATTAAAATCAGAATCATATAAAACTGTTCCATCATAATCAACTAAAGTTATTCTTGCATTAATTTCAAATTGCAAATCATCTAAAACCCCAACAGCCTCATCCACTTTTTTATCTTTAACTATTTCAACTAATAAGTCAACTTGAGATTTTGATTGGCTTATCATAGTTTTTTCGAATGAATTAAAATATATCCCCGTACTCATAACAAGGCTTAAAACAGCAGCGAATAAAGCGATAATTACACTGCTCCTCATTATTCTTTTTTTCATCTTTTATAGCTCCTTTTACTATTAAAGACTAGATTTAAATTTTAAAAAATCTAGTCTTTTTATTTTAGCCTTACTCAACTTTGTAGCCGACACCTCTAACTGTTTTTATTAAATCTCCTGCTACATCTAGTTTTTGTCTTAGGGTTTTTATATGCATATCTATAGTTCTGCTTTCACCTACATAGCTATCTCCCCAAACTTTATCCATAAGCTGTTTTCTTGTAAAAACTTGGCCAATGTTTCCCAAAAACAAATAAAGCATATTATATTCTTTTAAAGTTAAATCGATTTCGTTTCCAGCTACTAAAACTTTTCTTTTATCATGCAAAATTTCTATCATTTCAAAAGTTAAAACTTCCGACTTTTCTTCTGTTTTAATTCTTCTTGAAACAGCTCTTATTCTTGAAAGCAATTCCATTATTCCAAATGGCTTTGGCATATAATCATCCGCACCAAGGTCTAAAGCTTTCACTTTATCTATTTCTGCGGTTTTTGCCGTTAGCATAATAACTGGTATATTTTTTGTTATATTATTTTTTCTTATATGCTCTAAAAGTTCTATTCCATCAATGCTCGGGAGCATAACGTCTAGAATCACCATATCTGGAGTTTCATTTAATAAAGCTTTTAAAAAATCTTCACTTTTTGTAAACCCTTTACTTTCATACCCATTTGACGAAAGAGCATAAGTAACTAGGTTGTTTATATTTTCATCGTCTTCAACACACCATATTTTCATAAAAAACATCTCCCTTTCTTTTACTTTTAATAAAATTTATTAACAATAAATTTTATTAAGTAGAAGTATGTTCTCCTGTAATTGAATAAACTACCCACTCAGCAATATTAGTTGCATGATCGCCTATTCTCTCAAAGTATTTTGCAATACTTAATAAATCAATAGC
>CAYJEK010000073.1:0-6282 GCA_964369205.1 uncultured Oscillospiraceae bacterium
CACAAAATACGGGTGTCGCTCCAAGCATACAAGCTGGTTCAACACTCGCAATAAACGTGACATCGGGACAGAAAACAGCATCCCCAACACCTATATTATATGCCATAAAAATCATTTGTAAGGCGTCAGTACCATTCCCACATGAAACCACATGCTTCATATTGGTATATTCTGATAGTGCATTTTCAAATTCGGTGACATTTTGCCCCATTATGTATTGACCGTGATCTAGTACCGAATGAATTGCGTTATCTATTTCAGATTTTAAATTTTGGTATTGCGCTTTTAAATCAATAAATTGCATTATACTCTCCTAAATATCTTCAATAACATCAATAAGTTTGTCCGTAAGAACTTTAAAGTCAAATTGCTCTGCAGTTTTTCTTGCGTTTTCACACATTTGATTATATTCTATTTTATCCATATTGTAGATTCCCATTATAGCACCAGCAATTTCCTTAGAAGTTTGATTTTTCACTGAAATCCCAGCGTTATTGTTTGCGATGTAATCATATCCAGTGGAAAATGTATTAATCATAGGTTTTCCTGAAGCTAAATATTCAAAGCTTTTATTTTGGCTCATTCCATATTTAATTATTGATACTTCTTCACTATGAAGAATATTCAAATTAGATTTTGATAAAACATATGGAATACACTTTTTTTTCACCTGTCCTTTAAATACAACATTAGTGATATTTTCATCTATCAATCGTTGCTTTAGTGCTTCGACTTCATCGCCGGCCCCCCAAATTAGAAACTTTATCTTATCATCTTCAATTGATTTTGAGGCATCCAATATCAAACCTAAGTTATTAACTCTTCTTATTGAGCCTGTGTATACAATTTTAAAAATATTTTCATTGCTCAAATCTTCATCTTCAATAATGAAAGTGTCCTTGTTGCAATTAAACACTTCTAAATCGACACCATTATTAATGTGATGAATTTTAGTTATATCTATTTCCTTGTCCCAACCTTGGTCAATAATGTATTCCGCCCCGCCTTCCATAGTGAAAATAATGCGCTCAGCTTTTTTGTATATCCATTTTTCTAGCTTATACAACAATTTAATCGCAGGGTGATTTTTTGTAATTTTCTTTGAGTATGACACAATACTTTCAGGCCAAAGATCTCTTATTTCAACAATACAGGGAACTTTAAGTTTTTTTGCAATAAAAATAGCAACAACAGGCACAAAAATATGCCCGCTTGATGCAATGATTACATCGGGTTTTTCCCATTTCGTTTGTAACAAATTTTTCACGGTTATTTTAAGATTATTGCAATACTGGTACATTGCCAGCAATCGCTTTTTTCCACTTTTATTATACAAGCAAGTTTTAATAAATATATATGGGAATTCATGTTTTTTATATTCAATATATCTCTCTTTACCATTTATTATTTGTGTGTCTGTGTTGTGCGGTACACTTCCAGCAAAAACAATTGGATTATATCCTTGCTTTTTTAAATGAATTCCTAAATTAAAATGTCTTGTAAAATGACCAAATTCCGGAGGGGAAGTGTGATGACAGAATATCCAAACATTTTTTTTCATTTTTCGCACATAAAGTAAAACCCAAAAGCCTTTCCTCTATTTCCTCCATACCATTTTATCCACAATCCCAGTGTAGCTTTGAATTAGCTTCACCACTTTTGTGGACACATTCTCGTCCGTGTAATTCGGCACGGGAATGCCATAATCTTTATTATAATTCATTTTCACCGCCGTGTCAACTGCCTGCAGCACTTGCTCGGTCGTAATTCCGGCTAAAATGAAGTTACCTTTGTCCAAAGCCTCGGGGCGCTCGGTCGAAGTCCTGATACAAACAGCTGGAAATGGTGCATCAACTGAGAGGAAGAAACTGCTCTCTTCTGGGAGAGTGCCGCTGTCTGACACCACGGCATATGCATTCATTTGCAGATTGTTGTAGTCGTGGAAGCCGAGTGGCTTGTTTTGGATAACTCTGCTATCAAACTTAAAGCCGCGAGTTTCGATGTGCTTCGCACTCCTCGGGTGGCAGGAATAGAGTATCGGCATGTCGTATTTTTCAGCCATTGCGTTCACCGCATTCATGAGGCTGAAGAAATTTTCCTCCGTGTCGATATTTTCCTCTCTATGTGCAGAAAGCAGGATATATTTGCCTTTTTCGAGGTTTAATTTTGTGAGGACATCGGAATTTTTTATGCTCTCGAGATTATTTTGTAGCACCTCTGCCATGGGTGAACCCGTCACATAAGTGCGCTCTTTCGCTGTGCCCTCGTAATTGAGATAGCGCCTTGCGTGCTCAGAATAACAGAGGTTCACATCGGCGATATGGTCAACAATTCTGCGGTTAGTTTCCTCGGGTAAGCATTCGTCAAAACAGCGATTTCCTGCTTCCATATGGAAAATTGGAATATGGAGCCTCTTCGCAGAAATTGCGGAAAGGCATGAGTTTGTGTCGCCTAAAATAAGCAGTGCATCTGGCTTTTGTTCTACTAAAAGCTTGTAGGACTTCGCAATAATATTGCCGATAGTCTCACCTAAATCTGCTCCAACTGCATTTAGATAAAAGTCGGGAGCGCGCAAACCTAAATCATCGAAGAAAACTTGGTTTAACTCGTAATCATAGTTTTGTCCCGTGTGCACTAATATTTGCTTGAAATATTGGTCGCACTTTTTTATTGTAGCGGACAGCCTGATAATTTCAGGGCGTGTTCCGATTATTGTCATTAATTTAAGTTTAGCCATTGTCTACCACCTCAAAATAAGTATCGGGATTATTCGGGTCAAAGCATTCGTTGCACCACATAAATGTGATTAAATCGCTGTCGCCTTTATTAATTATATTGTGGGTATATCCCGTGGGAATGTCCACAACTTCGAGTTTTTCACCGCTCACATGGTAGTCTATCACTTCGTCGCAGCCGATTTTCCTAAACTGAATTAATCCCTCACCTGAAACAACAAGGAATTTCTCATTTTTCGTATTATGCCAGTGATTTCCCTTTGTGATATGCGGTTTTGATATATTCACCGAGAATTGTCCGCGGTCTGCGGTTCTGATAATTTCGGTGAAAGAGCCACGCTCGTCCACATTCATTTTGAGCGGGTAGGAAAAATCATCAGTAGGAATATAACTTAAGTATGTGCTATAAAGCGCTTTTTCAAACGCGCTCGCAAAATTCGGAACACCTAAAGTTTTGCGGTTCTCTTTAAATGAGTAGATTAAATCCACAATTTCGCCCAAGCGCACTTTATGTACCGTGGGTATAAAGCAAAAATCACCCTCGATATGCTCGTCGCCTGTGAGTGAGGAAATAAACTCGTTCACCACATCGTCGATATATACGAGCTGCATATTTACAGTAGGGTCATTCACCGTTATGTCTTGTCCGCTTGCCACGTTGTTGCAAAAGGTTGCAACCGCAGAATTATAATTCGGTCTGCACCATTTGCCGAACACGTTAGGGAGTCGGTACACAAGTACTTTTGCGCCTGTTTTTTCTGCGTAAGAAAACAGCAAATCCTCGCCCGCTTTCTTACTTTTACCGTATGCATTATCAAGCTCAGCTTGAATTGAGGAAGTTATGAGCACGCTCGCTTTATTGCCATGAGCCTGCAATTTTTCAAGTAATGTGGAAGTAAATCCGAAATTCCCCTCCATAAATTCGCTCTCATTTTGCGGACGATTAACTCCCGCTAAATGGAATACAAAGTCACAATCTTTTGTATAAGTATCAAGCAGTTCAGGGTCGGTGTCCACGTCAAAAAGGTATAGCTCTAGCTCGGGGGAGAGCTTATAGTTATTAGCTTTTTTATCCCTAATGTTTTCGAGTTGTGCGACTAAGTTTTTCCCAACAAAGCCATTCGCACCAGTGATTAAAATCTTCATCACTACACTCCCTTCAACTCATTTTGAATGTACTCTAGTGTCAAAAGTTTCGCTTTAACTTCTTCTACGGACATGAGTGTAGTATTATTTGAGTTAAATTCGGTTAAAGTATTGCGTTCTACATTTCCGTCGTCAAAATATTTATTATAGTTTAAATCACGCTTGTCGCAGGGTACTCTGTAAAAATCGCCCAAATCAATCGCATTTGCACATTCCTCGTTAGTTAGTAAGGTTTCATACAGCTTCTCGCCATGGCGGATACCGATAACTTTGATGTCCTGCGTATTGCCGAATAATTCGCTCACCGCTTTTGCGAGCACTTCAATCGTGCACGCTGGGGCTTTTTGCACCATGATATCGCCCGTACTACCTTTTTCGAATGCGAACAGCACAAGGTCAACCGCTTCTTCTAAGGTCATCACAAACCTTGTCATGGAAGGTTCTGTTATTGTAATAGGTTTACCAGATTTAATCTGCTCTATCCAAAGTGGAACAACCGAGCCACGCGAACAAAGAACGTTCCCATAGCGTGTACAGCAAATTTTTGTTTTCTCTTCGGGGACTGTACGCGATTTTGCGACAACTACTTTTTCCATCATAGCTTTTGATGTTCCCATTGCATTAACTGGATATGCTGCCTTGTCGGTGGACAAGCAAATAACGCTTTCTACTCCATTTTGAATAGCAGAAGTAAGTACATTTTCTGTTCCTAATACATTAGTTTTTACCGCTTCAATCGGAAAAAATTCACAGGATGGAACTTGTTTTAGGGCAGCTGCATGGAATACGTAGTCAACACCGTACATGGCGTTATTCACTGAATTTATGTCGCGCACATCGCCGATGTAAAATTTAATTTTATCCGCAAACTCAGGCATTTTTTGCCCGAACTCATGGCGCATATCGTCCTGTTTTTTCTCATCACGTGAGAAAATACGGATTTCTGCAATGTTTGTTTTTAAAAATCCGTTTAGCACAGCATTCCCAAAAGAGCCCGTGCCTCCGGTGATGAGTAAAGTTTTATTTTTAAACATTATTATTTCCTCCTGAGAAAACATCTAAGTTTATTTTTTATTTTTTTGACTTGTACATAAAATCTTAAAACGACTGTACCCATCGATAGGCATTGAAGCACTCTTTGTTGATCTTTAGGCAAATTAAAATCTTTTACTATCTTTTTATTTTCAAGCACATATTTTTTGTAACTTTTAAAAGTTTCATTATATCTACCAATTTCTTTTGCATTTGCAATTAGGCTTAATATGAGTAATTTTGAGCGAAAAAGGTTGTATTTTGCGCACTTGCTCAGGTATTCAGTTTCTTTTTTTGTGTATTCAATACTTCTTTGGGCAAATTCTACTATTTCAAAAAAAGATTCTGAAAATCCCACAGTTCTCGAAACCGAGTTTTCTCTGTTAAAATAAAGATACAAGCTTTGCTTTCTATGTGCAAATTCACCTTTATTTTTAAGTAAGTATCTTATTAAAAAGTCTTTATCCTCCGTTACTTTTCCCACAAACTCTAAATTGCCAATTTTTTGTTTAACTAAAAGCTTATTACATACCGAGCAGTCACCTTCCCAGTTTATTATTTTCGACAGCATTTCTTCAGTATTTCCTATATCTATACTGATATCTTTATATTCGCTATGGATTTCCCCCTCAAATTCATCGGTATATTTTGTGTCACACGCCGAAATAACAATATTTTGTAAGACTTGAATATCTTTTACAAGTGCCACTAAAAAATTGGGGTCTAGCCTATCATCTCCATCGACAAAAATAAGATATTTACTGTTTGCATTTTTTATTCCTACATTTCTTGCGTTTGAGACACCGCTATTTTCTATTGATATCACTTTGACTCTACTATCTAAAGCTTCAAACTCTTTACATATTGACAAACTGTTATCTTTTGACCCATCGTCAACTATTATTATTTCAAACTCATTAAAAGCTTGGTTTAAAATTGACTTTATGCATGAAGCAACATATTTTTCTAAATTATAAACCGTAACAATTACCGATACCTGCATTTTTCCATCACCTTCTACTTTTTTATGATTTTTAAAGCAAATTTTAAGTTCTCTCTAAAAATAAAGCTTTGAACTGCACTGAAAACAATTATAGAAATTACTGTAAAGGGGAAGGCCACCACTACAAAATCCCAGTAACTATTAATTCCTATATTTAATAAATTATATAAAAATGTAATACTTACAAAAAGCGTAATATTTACAGCATGAATTAAATATGTATGCTTGGGACTCCTGCATAGTATTTTAGTATTTGTATAAATAATAACATCATTAGTTCTAAATAAAAGTGCGCAAACTGTACCGATTAAAACGCCAAATATCCAAAAAAAATATACGCAGGACAAAGATACAGTTACATTTATT
>CAYJEK010000074.1:0-6243 GCA_964369205.1 uncultured Oscillospiraceae bacterium
TTCTTTTGATAGCAAAAGAACCAAAACTACCGCTGTTTTCGCACACGCCGCGGGGTAAAAGGCTCTTTTTCTCTTTCGTAAATATTAAACCTTCGCAACCTTCGCTTTGCGAATGCTCGGTTTTGCTTTTCATTTTATGAAAAGCACCATATTTACTGCTTAATCCTGTATTTTCTTCCTCTTTGCTCTTTGCTAACACTATAAAAAGAAACAAGTGGCATCGAGCCACTTGTTTCTTTATTAGTATCTGTCTATAATCAGCCTCTTTTTTTATAAAATTTATCCCTTACTAAAATCACTTATCTATTTTATTATTTTTTATCTAAAATAAACTGTTCTAAATTTGTTTTGTGATTATATTTTATTGCTGCTTTTTTATCTTTCGTGATAATAATATCATTCATTTCAATTCCGTTTAATGCGGCAATAGCTAAAGAATAGTGAATAACATCAGCTAATTCATTGCCTAATTGCATCTGTAAATCTTCATCGCCTGAGGATTTTCTTCCAGCCTTTTTATTTAAAACTTCTGCCACTTCTCCAACTTCTTCTACTAGTTTCATAAATAAACTTTGGTCGATTCCACCATCTTTATAATGATTTAATAAATACTCTTGCAATTCTTTTATTTTAACGTTCATAACACTTTTCCCCTTTTATTTAAAACTAATTTTTTATTATATTAGTAAGATTTACTAAATAACCATTTCTCTTCTTTTTTAAGGTTTTACACATCTTGTTGCAAAAAATGAAGGGATATTCATTTCGTGAAGTCTTCCTGTTCCATTAGTGTCTTCATATAAATTAGTTAGTATAAATCCTGCTTTTAATTGTCCGCCTATTTGCTCTTCTAAAGTATGTGAAAACTGCACTCCATCATCGTCTTTTAATAGTAGTTCCATTTGCTTTTCATTTTTCAGTGGATTAAAAGGAAGTGAATTTTCAATTTTCTCTTCATCGTTAGTAATAAAGTTCATTCCGTTATCAAGCCCTGAAACTAGAATACCACCTTTTTTTAGTATGCGAAAACATTCTTTAAAAATAGGTGTAACCTCTTCGACATAACAATTTGAAACAGGATGAAAAACTATATCAAAACTCTCATCTTGAAAAGGTAATTTTTTAGTCATATCATAATGAAGTATTTCTATTTCATACCCTTCTCTATCTGCCACCATTTTTTCTGACTCTAACTGCTTTTTTGAGTAATCTAAAACGGTGCACTCAGCACCCAGTGCTGAAAATACAGGCATTTGCTGAGCGCCACCTGATGCCAAACCCAATACTTTTAAACCTTTTATTGAATTTGGAAACCAATTTTTTGGCATTACTTTAGTGGGAGTTAAATAAACACCCCAAAAACCAAGTTTTGCATTTTTATATTCTTCACTAGAAATACTTCTTCCCCATTCCCATCCATTCTCAACCCATTTATCAATGGTTTTAGAGTTTATTTCTTGATAATTCATTTCAATCTCCTTTATTTAAAACTAAAATTATTAGTAAATATTTTTTATATTTTTTTAATTAAATTTGAAAACCTATCTGATAAAAACTCTATATTTTCCTTTTGAAAAATTGTATCTCTTTTTGTGTGGATTCTATCAATATAGTATCCAATTAATTTATTCTTTTTAAAAGCCGCCACACCTATATTCATAGGAAATCCCATTTGATCAGAAGGATAGAGAGTTTTTATAGCTTTATCTATTACCACTGTTTTTTCTTCTGATGAGATAATCGCTTCATCTATTAAATCTCCGTGCACTTTTTGAGTTTTTCTATTACAAATAATTAAAAAATAATCCCCATCTGAAACACAGTCAAAATTAATAAGCAGTTTATCTTTCATCTCTTTTTTATATCTTTTTTTAAATGCCCTTGATCCTAAAAGTCCAAGCTCCTCATTATCAAAAAACACAAACGCTGTTTTTTCTTTTTCCTCACTAGATAATTTACTCATCGTTTCAATTAAAGTGATAATCCCTGATGTATTATCATTATAATTATTTTTATTCGCTTTTCCTGCCATAAGTAAAAATAACAGCCCCGCTATTACTATATACTGCGCTATTAAAGTTATAAAAACATTATCTGTTACATAAAACACCCCCGATGCAACAGTCACTAAAACTATTAGCATAACCACTGCTAATAAAACTTGATATCCAAGGCTTACAAATGCATTTTTAGGAGCTAGAAAATTTGGAAACGGCAATGCTGCTGGTGTGTCGTAATGTGCCCCTAGCACAGTTTTTGCATTTTTTACATCTCCAATAACAATATTTTTACTTTTAACAATCCCTTTTTCCTCTTGTACAATAGCTTCTGGAAACTTTTCTTTTATAAAACTAATAAATTCATTTTTTTGCTTTTTTGATTTTCTTACTAGATATTTTTCTAATATTATATTTGAAACTTCTGTCATTATATCCCCTCATCTTTTGAATTTTTCTTTAATTCACTATATATTAATATACTCCTAAAATTCGATATTGTCAATTTTTTCACTAGCAGTATACAAAAAAAGACACTACCTTATGATAGCATCTTTTTATATTTTAATATTACTATTTTTCCACTTTTATTTCATAGCTCCAAGCATCGTGGCATTTTTTATCATAGCCATTATTTAAAAAGAAATCAATAGCTATTGAAAGGCTTCTATCCCAAAAATCCCAATCGTGAGTGCCTGTCCACTCCATATATGTAAAATCAAGTGGTAAATTTTGCATTTCATTTTTAAAAGCAACATTTGCGCTATATAAATAATCCTCAGTTCCACAGGTGCATAAAATTCGTGGCTGTTTATCTTCATCTAATAAAGACACCTTTTTAGCTAAAGAAGATAAATCCAAATCTTCTCGCATTTTTAAATCTGGCCCTAAAATTGGCGCCATAAATCTTTTAACAAAAGGAGAGTCCTTATCCTCTATTTCACCATTCCCTACTCCAACTGCACCACTAAAAGTTGCGCAAGCTGCATATAAATCTGGCCTTGATAAACCTAATAACATAGCTCCATATCCGCCCATTGAAAGGCCTGCTATAAATGTTTTTTCTCTGTTATTTGGTATATTAAAAATTTTATTTAATTTAAAAGGCAATTCCTGTGTTACATATGTAAAATATTTTTCTCCAAAATATGTGTCTGCATAAAAACTATTATGAACACTTGGCGATATTAATATTACATTATTTTCCCTTGCATACCTTTGAGCCGCCGTTAAATTAAACCAAGAACTGCTATTCCCCTTCATTCCATGCAAAAGATATATAACACCCTCTATATCCGCTTCTTTATTTTCTTCAAAATCAGATGGAAAAAACAAATCCACACTAATATTTTGATAAAGCATTTCCGAGTAAATATCTGCTTTTATAAATGCCATAATTATAACCATACCTTTCTTTTTGCTTTTTAGTTTATTAAATAATAAAACTCATAAACCTATAATTTAAAATATATTGTAAATCATATATTTAATTATATCATAATAAATATATAATCTCAATGAAATATATGTAAAATATATAGACAAAAAGATATATCAGTTATAAATTAATTTCCTCTTTTTTTACAATACCCTTATTCTTTGTGTAAATATAATATGTAATAAACATAATTATTTGAACAAATGTTGAGGCAGGTGTTGCAAGCCCTATTAAAAACAGTGATGTATTTGCAAGGCTTTTAAAAAAGTATGCCAGAGGTATTCTTATTAAAAAAGCTCCAAACACCGCTTGAAACATAACAAATCCTGTTCTTCCACAACCATTAAAATAGCCTGTGAATGAAAATAAAAATGCCACTAAAAATATATCTATTGAATATGCTTTTAAATACATTAGTGCATCACTAGTTATCATTGGATCGCTCGTGAATATACTAGTAAAAATTTCTCCGTGGAAAACCGATAGATATGTCATAACCACTGAAAAAGATAGTGATAATAAAATCCCAACTTTTAAACCTTCTCTCATCCTATCTTCTCTTTTTGCTCCAAAATTTTGAGCTGTAAAAACTGATAGAGACTGCATAAATGATATAGGCACCATCATAACAATAACTGTTATTTTTTCAACAATCCCAACAGCTGCTGAAGTTATAACTCCAAAATCGTTTATTATCGCTGTTACAAATAAGAACGATACACTAACTAAAACACTCTGCAAAGCAATAGGAACTCCCACTTTTACAATGTTTTTTGCATCTTCTTTACTATATTTAATATCCTTTTTATAAAATTCAAAAGGTAAATCTCTTTTAGTGATAACAAAAAGTGATATTAAAACGCTAACCGCCTGTGCAATAACTGTCGCAAGTGCAGCACCAGTAGCTCCCATTGAAAATCCTGCTACGAACACTAAATCAAGAATAATATTTATAACACAAGCAACACTAACGGCAAAAAGAGGTGTTTTTGAATCCCCTATTCCTCGAAAAATACTTCCCAGTAGATTATAAAAAACTATAAATACTGTCCCAAGACCAGTTATCATTAAATAGTCCGTAGTTTTATCAATAGCCTCTTTTGGTGTTTGCATTATTTGAGCTATATCTAATCGAAACACTACTAAAAATAAAGATATAAAAACTACTAAAACACTAAATAAAAATATACTCGTGCCTATTAATTTTGATGTTTTATCTTTTAATTTCGCCCCTATATACTGCCCTAACAGTATTGTTGTAGCAGTAGAAAATCCTGCACAAAACGAAGTTATCGTTTGCATAATTTGGCTTCCTATTGTAACTCCTGATACATCACCAACACTTGAAAATTGACCTACTATTAATAAATCTGCTGTTCCATATGCTGTTTGAAGTAGCATTGAAATTAAAATTGGCATTGTAAATTTTAGTAAACTCGGTGCTACTTTTCCTTCTATTAAACTCATTTGTCTTCCCATTAAATTACCCTCCTCCATAAAAAAATTGGATAACATGCCCACTCGCATCTTATCCAACTCAAAATCTCTTTTAGTCCTCCGACTTAGATATTATATATTTTCAAAAAAATATTGTCAAGCTATATTATGTTATTGATTTTATATAAAAAAAATGGTAAATTATATATAGATGTATATTAGACAAAATTTATAGAAAATAAAGGTTTTAATTATGAATGAAAAATATAAAATAGGAATTGATTTAGGTGGCACCACTATAAAAATAGGTGTTGTGGATAGCGAAAACAATATAGTGCAAAGAAATTCTTGTAAAACACTTGCACAGCGCCATTACTCTGAAATTATAAAAGATATGATTCAATTAGTTTACACAACTTTAAATATAGCCAATATCTCTATAAACGACTGCCTAACTATTGGTATCGGCTCTCCTGGTGCAATAGATTCAAAAAAAGGTGAAGTTGTTTTTGCTGGCAATTTTAAAGGATTTAAAAATATTCCTTTAGTAAAAGAAATTGCAGATGAATTTAAAATACCTGTATTTTTAGAAAACGATGCAAATTGCGCTGCTCTTGGCGAATTCGTAGCAGGAACTGCAAAAAATATTAAAAGCGGTGCACTATTCACTTTAGGAACTGGATTTGGCTCTGGTATAATATATGATGGTAAAATATTAGCTACACCTCCTGGTGGTGCAGAATACGGACACACCACTCTTGTAAAAAATGGTGAAAGCTGCACTTGCGGCAGAGAGGGCTGTGTAGAAAGCTATTGCAGTGCAACAGCTCTAATAAAATTTTCAAAAAAAGCAGCCGCAGAAAATCATGATAGCCTTTTATATAAATTATGTAATGAAAATGTTGAAAACATGGATGCTCGTATTCCTTTTGAAGCTATGAAAAGAGGAGATAAAACTGCAATAAAAGTTATAGCTGAATACACTGAAAATCTAGCTTGCGCTCTTACTGATTTTTCAAATATTTTTAAACCTGAAATTATACTAATCGGTGGTGGCCTTTCAATACATGGCAAAATCTTAACCGATCCTATAAACGAATATTTAAAAAAATATAGCTTTGCCTCTGATTTACTAAAAGTTGCCCCTGTAAAAATCGCAACTCTTGGAAATGATGCAGGAATAATAGGTGCTGCAAATTTATCATAACTATTTTTAAATTTGCACTTGACATTATCTTTTTTATATGCTATACTATGTAAGCTTTAAAGAGCAAACAACTATAGCGCGGAGTGGAGCAGCCTGGTAGCTCGTCGGGCTCATAACCCGAAGGTCGTCAGTTCAAATCTGGCCTCCGCAACCAAAACGAAAAA
>CAYJEK010000075.1:0-6051 GCA_964369205.1 uncultured Oscillospiraceae bacterium
TTATATAGCTCTTGTTACCTTGCCAGAGCGTAGACATCTGGTGCAAGCGTGAACATAGCGTGGAGAACCATCCACGATAGCTTTAACTCTTTTCACGTTTGGTTTCCAAGTTCTATTTGAGCGTCTGTGTGAGTGGGAAACTTTAATTCCGAAAGCAACGCTCTTATTACAACAATCACATTTTGCCATTCTGTGCACCTCCTAAAATTTACTAATTTATAATATGATGAAATATTCGACATATTTTTAATTGCTAAAATAGTTTACCACATATTAAAAGAATTTGCAAGTGTTATTTTAACAATTTTTTGAAAAATAAACACATTTTTTTTGTAATATAGTTATAGAGCATATTTAAATTGCAAAATTTGCTTGAAAAACCTATATAAAACCTATATAATAGATAAGATAAAGATATAAAATAATATATAGAGATAATTATAAAAATAAAGGAAAATAGATTAAAAAATAAAATTTTAAGCTATAGGTTTTGTAATGAGGTTGATATAAGATAATTTTTTATAAAACTAAAACAAAACAATAAAGAAGGGAAATAGTAATAATTATGAATTTTGATATTTATACGCTTATGCTAAGAGCTGTAGTTTTAATATTAACAATACCTGTGCATGAGGCAGCTCATGCATATGCTGCTTACAAACTAGGAGACAATACTGCAAGATACCAAGGAAGATTAACACTTGATCCAATGAAGCATTTTGATTTACTAGGAAGTATCTCTTTAATATTTTTAGGCATTGGCTGGGCAAAGCCAGTTCCTGTAAATCCTAATAATTTTAAAAACAGAAAATCTGGAATGGCTCTATCTGCAGCAGCAGGCCCTATATCAAATTTAGTGCTAGCTTTTTTATCTATGATTATATTTAAAATACTTAGCTATCTGCAAATTTTAAATCCGGGTAATGGATTTATTTCTATATTAGTGGATTTGTTTTTATATATGATTAGTATTAATATAACGCTTGCTGTGTTTAATTTAATGCCATTCCCACCATTTGATGGTTCTAGAATATTTGGCTTTTTCTTGCCAGATAGAACATATTTTAAAATGATGCAACATGAAAGAACCATATTTTATATAGTTTTAGCTGGTGTATGGTTTGGCTTATTTGATGCACCGCTATCTTTTATATCAGGAAGTGTTATCTCGCTTTTTGATTCGCTAACATTTTTTGTTGATAGCATATTTAGAAGCATGCTGTTTTAGGGGATTTTAATGAAACAAATAAATTATAAAATAGAAGATTTTGAGGGGCCTCTTGATTTACTATTGGTTTTAATATCTAAAAATAAAATGAATATTCTAGATATAGAAATTTTAACTATTGTGTCTCAGTATTTAAAAATTATTGAAAATGCAAGAGAGCAAGATTTAGATATAGCGAGTGATTTTATAGATATGGCAGCAAGGCTGATATATTTAAAATCAGTGTATTTACTTCCAAAAAATGAAGAAGGTGAAAAATTAAGACAGGAACTGCAAGGGCAATTAATAGAGTATTCACAAGCGAAAATAGCAAGTGAATTATTAAGAAATGCATTTGTGGGGGATAGTATTTTTGTAAGAGAAGCCCAAGAATTTGAAATTGATTTAACTTATAATAATATTCATCCAGTGGAAGATTTAATTAATGCTTATAAACAGCTTTCTGATAGGGCATTAAGCAAGGCACCACCTAAAATAGAAAAATTTGAAACAATAGTAACAGCCCCAGTGGTATCAGTTCAATCAAAAATATTCTCATTACTTAAAAACTTAATGAGAAATAATTTTAAAAATATTAAATTTGCCTTTAGTAATATTAAATCAAGGAGTGAAGCCGTTGCAACTTTTCTTGCTATTTTAGAATTATTAAGAGCACAAAGAATGAATATTAAAGAAGATGGAGAACTTGTTTTAAAAACAAAAACAAAGAGATAAGGGAAATATAAATGGTAGTAAAGCATAATTTAAAAATGGCAGAAGCTATTATATTTGCAAGTGGTGATGGTATTTCAAAGAATCGCCTTTTAGAAGTTTTAGATATTGATTTAAAACAAATGCAGTATATTATAGATTCAATAAAAGAAAAATATAATTCACAGGAAAGTGGGATTGTTTTTATAGAAAATAGCGAAACACTTCTGTTTTCAAGTAATATAGAAGCCGCAGAATTAATTAGAGAAGCTTTAAGCGTGAAAAAGAATTCAAATCTTACTAATGCAGCAATGGAGTCACTTGCAATTATCGCTTATAATCAGCCAGTTTCAAGAGCATTTGTTGAACAGGTTAGAGGTGTTGACTCAACTTCTTCTATAAATACACTCGTTTCAAGAAATCTAATAGAGGAAGCAGGGCGCCTTGATATACCAGGAAGACCAATAAGCTATAAAACTACTCCTGTTTTTCTAAGAAGTTTTTCTCTTAATAGCCTCTCGGATTTACCAAAAATCAAATCAACAACTGAAACACAACAAATTTCAACTGATGATTTAAAAATAGAAGGAATGGAAGATGAATTTAATTCTTAATGTTTTATTTTGGATTTTAATAGTGATATTAGTTTTAATTTTAATTATCTTATATATACTATTATCTAAAAGAAGTTTTTTTATAGAATATACTAAAGATGATGGTGTTATAATAGAAGTGAAAATTCTTTTTTTGAAATTTAAAATATATAAATCTAAAAAAAATATTACTATAAAAAAAGAAGACATTAAAAAAGAAACTCAAAATACAGCTTCTAAAAAAATAGAAACAAAAGAAACTAAAACAAAAGAAACAAAAATAGAAAAAGAAGCTAAAGATAAAAAAACAATTAAAAAAGCACAAGAAAAAAATAAGGTTTCAAAAAAAGAAAAATCAGAAAAATCAAAAGATAAAACTAATTTAAAGGATGAATTATTTAAAGATTTGTCTTTTAGTGAAATATTTAGTATAATAAAAGATGCAGTAAATTCTATAAACGGATTTATTAGCGTTTTAGCAAGGAAGATAAAATTTGAAAAGATATCATTCACTCTGCCAATACACTCACAAGATCCACTTAAAACTCAAAAAATGTATGGCGCTATCACAAGTTCTTTTTATCTACTATCCACTGCCTTGCAATCAAAATTTTTTATAAGCTATGAAAACCCTGTTTTCGTGGCAGATTTTGAAAATATGCTAGAAGGAAAAGAATATTTTTATATTAAAATAACTGCACGCACTGGCTTTTTAATGGCAGTTTTATTATATTTATTAAAAGAGTATTTATACTATAAAAAAACTTATTTAAATAATAAAGATGTAAAAAAGGATGCTTAAAATAGAAAGGAAAGTTTATACTATGGAACACAAAGCAGGAGAATTAATGGCAAAGGCTCTTGAGAAAATGCGTGAACTTGTTGATTCGCAAACAATTATGGGCCAACCAATGAAAATTGATGAAAAAACTACTATTATCCCAGTTTCAAAAGCAACTTTTGCTTTTATATCAGGAGGCACAGATTTTACAAATCAAAAGCAAAAAGATTTATTTGGTGGAGCGGCTTCTTCAGGAGCATCTGTTACACCAGTTGGTTTTTTAGTTATTCAAGATGGAAATGTTCGTCTTTTACAATTTGCAGAAGGTGGACAAACTGTTGATAGGGTGCTTAATATGGTGCCTGATGTTATGACTAAGGTTGAAGGCTTTTTTGCAAAAAATAATACTACAGCAAAAGATATGACAGATGAAACTGTTATAGTGGCTGATGAAATCTAGAAAATGAGGAAAAAATGAGAGATACAAGAATACAAAAAGCCCTTTCTGATAATGGAGTTACTTCAAGAAGAAAAGCGGAGCAATTAATTAAGGAAGGCAGAATAAAATTAAATGGACGTCCAGTTACCTTAGGTGATAAAATGGATGTTGCAAAAGATATAGTGTCTATTGATGGGCAAAATGTTTATTTCCAAAGGAAAAAAGAATATAAATATTATATGCTTCATAAACCAAGAGGTTATATAACAACTTCTTCTGATGATAGAGGAAGAAAAACTATAATGGAACTAGTTTCTGATATAAAAGAGAGAGTTTATCCTGTGGGAAGGCTTGATAAAGATAGTGAAGGTCTAATTCTCCTAACGAATGATGGTCACTTTGCTAATGCATTAATGCACCCATCACATCAAGTTTCAAAAATGTATAGAGTAACTGTTAATCCAATGGCATCAGAAGAGCAGATAATAGCTTTAACAGACGGTGTTTATTTAGATGATGGCTCAAAAACTCTTCCAGCAATAATTAGAGTAGTAACACAAGAAGAAAATAGAACTGTTATGGAAATGTCGATAACAGAAGGTAAAAACCGTCAAATTAGAAGAATGTGTGAGGCTGTAGGGCTTGAAGTTGTTCGTTTAAGTAGAAAAAGTATAGGTGCTGCAAAACTTGGAATGCTAAAACCAGGAACATATAGAGAATTAAAACCATCAGAAGTTTTAGCTCTAAAAGCAGCGGCTTCAAAAGGTGCAAGAAGAACAAATCACGACAATCAAGTGAAAGAAGCAAAAGAGAGAAAACCTCAAAATAAAAGAAATACTTTTAATAAAAACACACAGACAAAACGAAATAATAATAGAAGATAAAATTATAAAAGGAGCAATAAAAATTATGTATTCAATGAAACCTATTTTAGAGCCAGATGTAATAGCTCTTTTAAATAACAATAGATTTAATGGAGATTTACAAGGGTATATCCTATCAGATGGTGGCGATTTATTCGGATGGAGTTTATTTCGAGTAGATGGAGATACAACGGCTATGCTTGATATTAATTCTCCGGATGATAAATTTTTAGATGGCCTTATAAGAGCTTCAGTAGCACTCGGAGAAAGCCAAGGTGCAGCTAAATTTACTTTTAACTTAGAAGTTGAAAATTTTGAAAGATATAAAAATGTGTTCTTTAAAAATGAGGGCGATATAATAGCTAATGATAGCCTATTTAAGCCTTGTGCCCACTAAAATTAGAAAATACATATAAACTATTATTAAAAAGTAAAAAAACAGAGTTTATTTTAAAGTAAACTCTGTTTTTTGTTGACATAAAAGGCTGTTTTAGTGTAAAATAGTATAAATATGGAGGCTAGAAAAATGGTTTATAGTATGACGGGATACGGCAAGGCAAATGAGATTATAAATGGCAAGGATATAACAGTTGAAATAAAAAGTGTTAATCATAGATATTTTGAGTATTCCTCAAGAATTCCAAGAATATTTTTTGTATTAGACGACAAAGTGAAAAAGGAAGTTTCTAAAAAGGTTTCAAGAGGTAAAATAGAGGTAAGTGTTTCTATTAGAAATATTGAATCTGGCGATGTTACTTTATCTACTGATATTCCACTAGCTAAAAATTATTTTGAGGCTATAAATAGCATAGCAAAAGAACTTTCTATAAAAGAAGTAGAAGATGTTATGCAAATTATAAGATATGAAGGTGTTTTAACTCCTGTTAAAAATGAAGAGGACACTGATAAATTATGGCAAGATGTTTTACAAGTTTTAAATAAAGCTCTTTTTAATTTTTTAGAAATGAGAAGATTAGAGGGCGAAAAATTAAAAGAAGATATTATAAACAGACTTGAAATTATAAAAAATATCACTAAAACAATAGAAGAAAAATCACCACAAAGAGTGATTGAATATAAAGATAAATTATTTTTAAAATTAAAAGCAATATTAGAAGATAAACAAATTGATGAATCAAGAATTTTAACAGAGGCAGCTATTTTTGCTGATAAAACTGCAGTTGATGAAGAGATAACAAGGCTAAACAGCCATATAATGCAGTATGCAGAGATTTTAAAAGATGAAAAACCACAAGGAAGAAAGCTCGATTTTTTAACTCAAGAATTAAATAGAGAAGCAAACACAATAGGCTCAAAATCAAATGATATAGAAATCACAAGATTAGTAGTTGATATAAAAAGTGAGATAGAAAAAATAAGAGAGCAAATTCAAAACATAGAGTAAAATCGAAGATTTTACTCAAGATTAAAACACCCTTTAGGCAAGGAATATCGCC
>CAYJEK010000076.1:0-5350 GCA_964369205.1 uncultured Oscillospiraceae bacterium
CGGCAGCAAAAGCAAAAGAGGCATTTAGAGATAAGAAGATTGATATGTTTTTTTACAGTAGCTCCGGTCTTGAGTATCTCGCAGATACAATCAACAATTTATAATTACAAACAATTCATAAATCCCAATTAAAAGAAAGGTGGAAACGAAAATGTTTAAAACAAAGACAAAAAGCAAACTAATATCCATGCTTGTGGCACTTGTCATGGTGTTGCAACTGTTGCCGTTGACGGCAATTCCGGTTTATGCGGCAGTTCCCGATGCAAGTGGCGAAGGCACATCAAGTAGCCCACGCATAGTACATGACTTCGCCCAACTAAAAGAAGCGTTGGAGCATTCAACCTACACCCATGTAACTTTGAACGATACAGGCTCAAAAGTTACTGAAGATTTACCACTATTAGTTACAACAGGAGTACACGCAGGTATAGAGGTAAATGGCACGAAAACATTAACTGTAAATGGTGAATACAATTTTGCACAGAACTATAACGCAAGTAGTAGCCAAGGTAGTTATGATTCACTGATTGCTATTAATGCCGGTGATTCGCTAACTATCAACGGCAGTGGTTCGCTTGCTTTCTCCCCCTCAATTACTAACGGACAAAACTCGGTTATTAGGGTAGATGGTGGTACGCTTACTGTTGACGGCACACTCGAAATTCGAGGAGAGCCTACGTCTTTTACCACTTATGGTAGAGCGATAACAACATTATCTAACGACTCAACCGTTAGCTTAAAAGACGCTACTTTAACAGGTGTTGACAAAACTACTATAACCCGTGAGGGAATAGCGACTCTGCACTTTACCGTCGGAGGTAACTTAAATATTGATAACTGTACCATTAGGGCTATTGACGGGCGAAGTGGCGTCACAGGTGTTGGCTATGGTATGATTATTACAAACAGTGCTTTGGTTTCCGAAGTAACCAACAGTCAAATTATCGGCTACAAAAATGGCAATTCGGGCGGTGTTTCTGTACCTGCATCATACACATTTTCATCGCAAGCAGTGCGAAACTCCGGTAGCACTACATTTGTAGGCTTGTCAGATACGATAACCATCACCGCACAGCCGAGCAAATGGGTAAATGGAAATGGTGTCAGCATTACGGCTGAATCTGAATTAGGTGGTTTAACCTATCAATGGTACTATAATGACACAGACAGCACATCAGATGGCACGATTGCAACAGGCTCTTCTGCTCAATCCGCTTCCTATAGTGCAAGTGCAGAGCTTGGATTGCCTGCCGCTGATTATTATTTGTACTGTGTAGTTAGCGATGCATCCGGACACTCCGTAACATCTAACACTGTATTGTTTAATATCGCTACAACAGTTTATACATACACAACCGAAGTTACTCCGACATTTTGGAGCTTCGGCAGTGTTAATCACGATTATACTGTAGCACCGGAAGCAAAGACAATAACTATAAAAAACACAGGCACAGGCACAATTACAGGCTTGAACATACCGGCTGTAACAGGCTATACAATCACTGACCCTGTTAAAACATCGTTAGCAAAAGATGAAAGTACAACCTTTACGGTTAGACCAAACGGTAGCTTGTCGTCCGGAGTTTACGATGCAACATTAAGTATCGAACATAATACTACCGGTGAAACTTTTAGCATTGACGATGTACATCTACAATTTACTGTTAATTCAGCAACACATAATGTAACAGTATCAGATGCACAGTTAAACTTTGGCACTAAAGAGTATGGTTATGCAGAAAAACCGGCAGAACAAACAATAACTATTACCAACACAGGCACAGGCACTATCGAGGGGCTAAATGTAACTGCACCTACCGGCTATGAGATTGTGTCAGGCATAAACCCTCAATCAATCGCACCAAGTGCAACTGCAACCTTTAGCGTTAGACCGACATCAGGCTTAGCGACAGGAGGTTACTTAGAATATTTAACTATCAGCAACACCTCAGGTGCTGTTATTCCAAGTGTTTATCTAACATTTAGAGTAAATCCTCCAACCTTAACCTACACAAGCACAGTATCACCAAGTGAATTGGATTTCGGCACTGTCGATTATGGTTACGGTGAACAAACAGCACAAGAAGTTACAATCACAAACACAGGTACAGGTATTATTACCGGACTAACTGCAACTTCGATTTCTTCCGATTTTGAGATTGTAACAGCATTAAGCACAACTACTCTCGATCCAAATGGTGGAACTGCAACCTTTACAGTTAGACCAAAAACAGGCTTAGATGCGGGAAGTTACAATAATACTATAAGCATTAATGCTTTGGGTGTAGGCATTGATGATGTTAGCCTAAAATTTGTGGTTAATTCCCCAACCTACACAAACATAGTATCACCAACAACATTGAATTTTGGTACTGTTGAGTATGGTTACGGTGTACAGCCGGCAAAAGAAGTAACAATCACAAACAATGGTACAGGTAATATCACTGGTTTTTCTGCAACAATTCCTACAGGATATGAACTTGTTGGTGACGCACCTAATGCAACAATCACAGCAAACGGTGGAAAAGTAACCTTTAGTGTTAGACCGGAAACAGGTTTAGATGCAGGAAATAAAGATGCTACCATATCATTTACAAATGGTTCGGGAGCAACTATTGATGATGTTAGCCTAAAATTTGTGGTAACAAAGGATAAAGCAGCCCCTCCAAGTGTTACATTTACAGCAACAGGTACAGACACAGGTGAATTTACAGGAAGTAGCCTTACAAATTTGTCATACACTATCAATAACTCAACAGGAATTGGTAGTGATGTGCCATCTGATGGTATTCTAACAGATACCTTAGCCAACGGTGATATAATCAGAGTGTATACAAAAGGTGACGGAACAAATATTGCTCACTCCGATGCACAGGTTATCTATGTAACACAAGCATACTTGCCAAGTGGTATTAACAAGTCAGATGCCACAACCGACACTGCTACTGATGGCTCAATTATAGGTCTTTCATCAAATATGGAGTATAGCACAGATGGTGGCACTACTTGGGACGATTCAAAGATAGTAGGAACAAGTATTACAGGATTGAAAAAAAATGACACTTACCTTGTTAGAGTTAAGGCTAACGGTGCTGTCCTTGCTTCTGAATCTGTATCTATAACCATAGGTGCAAAAGAGATAACATACGGTTCCAATGGTATTCAAATCGGAACTCAAGGATACGAACTTTCAAACAACTCAAACACTACAAATCCGGCACTTCCATCAGGATTAACATGGAATCATGCAAACCGTACTATTACAATGAATGGCTACAACGGAACTGAACAAATATCCATAAATACGGACGTAAACCTTCATTTAGTGGGAACTAACAGCATTAACATCCCAGATGCGACGGTGCAAACTATACCTTTTAATACATCTGTACTAAGATTGCGTGATACAATTATTACAGCGGATAGCGGGGCAAGTCTATCTATTGATATTCCCGATACAACAGGAGATGCAAAATACTTAAACGCTATATTTGCAAATGGTACTTTGCAGATTTTGAGCGGTGATATCACGGTAACTTTCGGAGATGGAGATGATACTAAGCTAATAAGGGCAATTTTTGCTATTGATTTGTTTATTGGTGGAAATTCAAATGTTACAGTTACAATAGACAATGCAAGTAATAACCGTACTGAAGAAGCACTTGCCGGAAACCAAAACGTAACATTATCAACATCTGGAACAGTTACAGCAACAGCTAATAACAATCCGTTTACACAAGGTACTAAAATTATTGGCACAGGAACATATATAGCAAATACTGATGTCTTGGTGAAAGAGGGATCCGTCGGTCGATTCCCTGCCCGTATGAGTGTGCAATATGATGCAAGCAAATATGATGTGGCAGCGCAACTTGACTCAGTACCGTATCAAGTCAAATACACATTTAAGGCAAGCGAAACATCACCTACGATTAATTCAGTAATTGTGTCCCCTAATCCAAAAGAGTTTGTGAAAGCTGATCTTACAACGACTAATACAGAGCAATTTTCAGCAATAGTAAGCGGAACAGCACACTCACAAGATGTTATTTGGACTGTTTTGGGTAGGTCGGAGCACTCAACCACCTCAATTTCACCAGACGGCTTATTGACTGTAGATGATAGTGAACTTGCCCCAACTTTAACAGTGGTGGCAACCTCAGCGCAAGACCCAAGTGTACAGGGTATTGCAACAGTAACCATCACAGGCAATTCACCAAGTACAGAGTCGTTAACAGGCACAGTGCATATCAATGGTTTGCCGAGAGTTAATGAAACCCTACAAGCTGTGGTAAATGCAAGTAACTACACAGGTGCATTGCAGTACAAATGGTATCACAGCGATAATTTATCTGGAACTCCGTTAGGTACAAACAACACATACCTTGTAAAGCCGGCTGATTTGGGCAAAGGATTAGTTGTAGTGGTAACTTCTACTCTTGAAACAGGCAGTATCGAGCGATACACTTCAACTATCCAAGCAGCAACCGCACCTCCTGCACCGACAGAATTAGGTGTAAAAGCACCTACAGCCTCTGGTGGCGATGGTAAAATCACAGGCACAAACGCAACAATGGAATATGCTACTAACTCTGCATTCACAGATGCGAAAATCGCAACTGCAACCGAAACATCAGTAGCGCCGGGTACATACTATGTGAGATTCAAAGCAAATGGTGGCGTAGATGCAAGTGCGTATATAAGCGTAACAGTGCCAAACTACACAGCACCGATAAGTTACTCAGCTGAAGTAACACCGGACGGAAAAGTGTTTACAAGTGCGGAAGTAGGTTACGGTCCACAAACAGCACAACTATTCACAATCAATAATGATGGCAGTGGCGACCTTGCTAATGTTAATGTAACTATCTCGGGCACAGACTTCACATTGACAACAACAGGTATGGCAACAAGCCTTGTACCAACAGCAAGCACAACATTTAGTGTTGTTCCGAATGGTAGTTTATCAGAAGGAAAACACACAGCAACTATAACAATATCAGCAGACAGTATGACTGATATTACAAAAGTGGTTAGCTTTACTGTAACAGGCGCGCCGGGAACTTACCACGAAATCACATTTGATGCAAACGGTGGTACTCCGGTTTCACCTGCAACAGATACGACAGTAGGTGGCAAATTATCAACCCTACCAACAACTACAAGAAGTGGTTATACTTTTGATGGTTGGTTTACAGCAGCAACAGGTGGAACACGGGTTACAACAGCAACAACATTCACAGCTAACACCACTATCTATGCACAGTGGACAGCGAACAGCACCGGCGGCGGTGGCGGCGGCGGTAGCACGCCCGACACCCCAAGCGAAGAAGCAGTAGACGACATCGCC
>CAYJEK010000077.1:0-5232 GCA_964369205.1 uncultured Oscillospiraceae bacterium
AGTGGAGTACTTAATACATCGTGTATAGCTCATGATGGTGAGGTTAGGGTTTAAGATAAAGTGTAAGAAATTATACATTACTTGGACTTTTTGTTGAAAATAATTGAGCGATGATTAATATAATACATAGCAACAAGACATAAGAACTGTGTTAAATTTTATGGAGGATAATGTGAAAAAGCAATTAATAAGTATAGTGGCTCCGGCTTATAATGAGGAGTTAGTGGTAAAACATTTTTATAGTAAGATTACTGAAATTTGTCGTAATTTTAATAGTTATGATTATGAAATTTTAATTGTAAATGATGGATCAAAAGATAATACAAAAATAATTTGTGAAGAACTATGCGAAATAGATAATCACTTATCTTTTTTATCACTGTCAAGGAATTTTGGGCATGAAGTAGCATTAGCTGCAGGGCTTGATTACGCAAAAGGTGATGTTGTTATAATTATGGATATTGATTTACAAGATACTCCGGAAATTATGCAAAAGATGCTTAAAGAATATGAAAATGGCTATGAGGTAGTGAATGCAAAACGAATTTCTCGTGCAGGAGAAACATGGTTGAAAAAGATTACTGCTGATGTATTTTATAGAGCATTTTCAGCATCAAGTGGAAGAGTTAGAATGCCTCGTAATGTTGGTAATTATAGATTGTTATCGCGAAGAGCTGTTGATGCATTTAAAAGTTTAAAAGAAACACACCGTTTCGCACGAGGATTGTTTTGCTGGGTTGGGTTTCCTACAACAGAAGTTGAATTTGAAAGAGATGCAAGAGTTGCTGGAAATACTAAATATAGCTATAAAGCAATGATTAATTATGCGATAGAAGGATTAACGTCTTTCACTATAGCTCCACTTCGATGGGCAACTTATTTAGGTGTAATTACATCAATATTGTCTGTAATATATGTTATTTATGTATTTTATATGGTATTTACTAATAATCCAGACTTAGAAAGAGGATGGTCTAGCACTATAATAATTATGCTGTTTTTTGGAAGCTTTCAATTATTGTTTCTAGGAATTATTGGAGAGTATTTAGGAAGAATTTTCAACGAAACAAAAAATAGACCTCTTTATTTTATAGAAAAATACCACACAAATATTAAATAGGTAATTATAAATTGAAATAAAAATTTGAAACAGTGTTGTGATACAACAGTTGTTTCTTTTTTATTATGTTTTATCTAAAGATAAGTTAAAGAAGCAGTTTTTTATTTATGTAGATAAATAAAATTTAAAATTTAATTAAAGATTACTAAAAACATTGTATAATAATGTATATGTAATTCATTAGATACTCATTTTAAAGGAGTTAAGATATGTCAATAACAGATATTATAAAGAATTCAGTATTAGACCAGTTTACACCACAGACAAGTTTAACAGTGTTAGGTATATTAATTATGTTTGCAGTAACATCCATTTTTGCTGCTTATATATTTGTCATATATAAATTTAATTCAAAGAGAAGCTTTTATTATCCAAACTTTGCGAAGACATTGGTAGGATTACCGATAATAACTGCAACAATTATTATAGCAATGCAAATAAATATCTTGGTGTCATTAGGAATGGTTGGAGCATTATCCATCGTACGATTTAGAAATGCAGTAAAAGATCCACTTGATTTATTGTTTTTATTTTGGAGTATAACAGTAGGGATTGTGTGTGGAACAGGAGCATATACATTAGCATTAATCGCAAGTATAGTAATTACTGTGGTGATCTGGGGATTAGACTTTATACCAAACAACACAAGTACATATTTGTTATCAATAAAATGTACAAGAGAAGTTAATGAAGAAGAGCTAATGGAAAAAATAAAAGAAGAAGCAAAAGGAATCAAAGTACGCACAAGAAATGCAAATCAAAAGAACATAACATATTTGATAGAGTTACATACAAAGAAAGATCAAAATCTAGTTAATTCTGTGATGAATATAAGTGGAGTACTTAATACATCGTGTATAGCTCATGATGGTGAGGTTAGGGTTTAAGTGCAAAAATTAAATAATCTTAAGTTTTGTGATGTTATATAGATAATACCAAGTGTATTGTGTAGTAATAACCAAATAGACAAACATAAATTATAATAAAAAATATAGATAACTTTAATTTTGTCTAACTATTAGGGGAATTAAAGCTGTGGAGAATGTTAAATGGTAAGAGAAAAAAATTTAAAAACTAATTTATTAATTATAGCTATAATTTCGATATTTGTTATAGTGGCTTTTTCTTTGGTTATAGAATCTGAGAAAGAAATTGATCAAAAAACAAAATTACCAACAATTGAAATAGTTGTAGAAGATAGCATTTATCCAAAAGAAAAAACATATTATGATGGAAAAGCTTCGATAACTTTTCCTGATAATAGCGGAAATATATTTAACGAAAATATGCAGATTCGAGCAAGAGGGAATGGTTCTTTAAGTCATGCAAAATCATCATATAAAATAAAGTTTGATGACAAAGTATACCTAATGGGGGAAGAGACTTCAGCAGCAAGAGATTGGGTACTATTAGCAAATTTTATTGATATCTCAATGTCACGTAATCATTATGCCTTAGAATGTGCTAAAAAATTAGATAATATTGAATATGTTCCTACTACAATGTTTGTGGAGGTTATATTAAATGGGTATTATGAAGGTGTTTATCAAGTTTATGAATCAATTGAGTTTGACGAAGCAAGACTTGATATTAGTGATGAACATCAAGGGGAACAAAATGGGTTTCTAATTGAAAGAGATGTTTTGCCAAATGGTGAGGAGAACGACGAGCATATTGTGGTTGAAGGTATTTCATATAATTTACAAAGCGATGTGCACACAGTAGAACAAATTGATTATGTAAAAGAAATAATTAGTAATGTTGAGGATGCAATTTATTCGCATAATCAAGAATTAATTGAATCATTAATTGATGTTCCGTCAAGCATAGATATTTATTTATTAGCTGAATTCACAAAAAATTTGGATGTTGGATGGGGAAGTTTTTATATGTATTTGTATCCTGATGACAGTGTGCTATATTTTGGACCACCATGGGATTTTGATTTAGCAATGGGAAATGACTATCGATTAGATGATGGGTCTTACGAAGGGTTGTATGTTGGGAATTCAGAATATGATATTGCCCAAAATCATGACTGGTTTGTGCAATTAATGCAACAAGAATGGTATCAGGACAAGGTGAAAGAACGTTGGAATGAAATAAAACATGTTTTTGTTGAAACACTAGAGGAAGTTATATTGTTTAAGGAGCAATATAAAGACTCATTTTTAAAAGATCAAGAAATTTGGGCGTTTGAAGACAGACTTAAAACTCACATAATGAGGCCGAATTTTTTAGAGGAGTTTACAACTTTTGATCAACATTTTGATTATTTAACCAGTTGGATAGAAAATAGATATACTTGGCTTGATAATTATTACAATAACGAAATGTAAGTGGAGGTGATAAACAATGATTAATAAATTGTTGATGAAAACTATCTTATTAATTTTAATAGTATTTATGATTGTTCTTGTTGGATTATTTGCGTATAAAATAGAAGAAGAAAAAATTTCGCAAATGGATAAAAAACTTTCCTATTTGCAAATTAATGTACAAGATCAAATTTTTCCAGAAGAAAAATTATATCTCGATGCAACTGCAACTATGAAGTTTCCAAGCGGGACAGGAAATATAATTGATGCTGATATTCAGATAAGAGCAAGAGGGAATGGATCACTTAAATATTTAAAAAAATCGTATAAAATAAAATTTGATAATAGTGTATCTTTGTTTGGAGACGAGGATAAAGCAAAAGATTGGGTGTTATTAGCAAATTTTATTGATTTATCTATGTTTAGAAATTATTATACACATAAATGTGCAGAGTTATTTGATAATATATTGTTTACGCCAAAAACAAATTTTATAGAAGTTTCAGTGAATGGGGATTATTTAGGAGTATTTCAATTATACGAATCAATTGAGTTTGATGAAGCAAGGCTGAATGTGGATGATAGCATACAGAGTGCTCAAAATGGATTTTTAATTGAAAGAGATATTGAAACAGTCGGCGAGGAAAATGTCGATTATGTAGTTGTTGATAATGTTGCTTATAATATTAAAAGTGATATATATTCTATTGAGCAAGCTAATTATTTGAAGAAAACCATTCATAATGTGGAACAAACTATTTTATCAAAAAATCAATTTCAAATTGAACAAGTAATTGATGTAGAATCTAGTATAGATATATATATAATACAGGAGTTTACAAAAAATATAGATGTAGGTTGGGGAAGTTTTTATATGTATTTATATCCGAATAATGATAAAATATATTTTGGACCTCCTTGGGATTTTGATTTGGCATTTGGAAATGATTTCAGGTTGGATGATGGTTCGTATGAAGGGTTATATGTCGGAAACAAAGAATATGATGTTCAACAAAAAAATCCGTTGCTCCAAGAATTGATGCAGCAAGGGTGGTATCAAAATATGGTTTTAAATCGTTGGAATGAAAAAAAACATATTTTTTTAGAGCTTAAAGATTACATTATAGAAATCAATGAAAAATACAAAGATACTTTTTTGAAAGATAATGAAAGATGGCCATTTTATAGTCGATTAAATGAACATGTTTTAATTCCGCAACATTTACGAGAAATTACAACATTTGAACAGCAGTTTGATTATCTTATTAACTGGATAGAAAACAGATATGAATGGTTAGATGATTATTTTAATTATGAAATGTTAAATGAAAAGTAATTATTTACTACTAAGAAATTTAACAATATAATTATATAAAATGGTCTTATGGGTGGAGGAAATCATGAATGTATTGGTCGCAACAATTTATCCTATCTTGCTTTGCATAATTGTATTTGTGTTATTGTCGCATAATAAAATTCACGAGATAGTAGTTAAAAACTGGAAGTGGATATTATTATTTGTACTAGCAAATGTTTTAGTCATTAATTTACTTTTAAGCATGCATTTAGTTCAAGAATCATTTATACCGTTTTGGGATTATGGCGGATATTGGCGAAGAACACTTGAAGTTGTAAAAATGGCAGATAGAAGCATGATTGAATTTGTGGATAATTTAATTCATTCTATTTGCTATACAGAATACTCTTATTTAGCAGAAGTCTTCTTGTATTTACCCACTAAGATTCTAGGAAATACATTCAATGATTTTATAATTGGTATGTTTAACTTCTTTG
>CAYJEK010000078.1:0-4857 GCA_964369205.1 uncultured Oscillospiraceae bacterium
GAATTTGTTGTATCTACAACATCTTGAATGCTCGCAAAATTTACATCGCTATAGTATACAGCTTTGTCTTCTTCAGTTACAACATTACCATCTCTGTCTCCAATAAGAATTTTAAATGGTACTTCATAAGTTCCAGGAGCAGCTGGTGATGTGTATTCCTCTACTGTGAATGATTTTGTTTCTTCATCCCAGAAACGAATAACTGGTTGGTATTCACCACTGTTCACAAGACCAAGTAACAGCGTTTCCATTGATTTATAATTAGCTGATTCTTTAATTACGTTAATAAAATTAGTTACAGTGTCACCATCAACTAAAATATGTCCTGTTGTATCATATTGTTTTGTGAATGAATAATTATCCACATCCAATACAGTAATAAAGTTCGTATTTTCATTTCCGATAAAATAATTTTTCATGTTAATTGTATCAGGGTATGAAAACATTGCAGAGATTTTTTGATTTGTAGCTTGTAATAAATAAGTTTCTAATACACTTCCATTTTCAATTTCTGGATGAAGTACTGTAATATCGCCATGAGCGAAATGTTCTTTTCCTGTACCATTAACTGCAGTGTAATTGCTTAATTCAAAGAATGGCGTTTCAGGAGATACTGTAGGATTTTCAGCAGAATATAATGACGCTAATTCAGCATCTGTAATAAACCCTGCCCAGTGACCGCTGATTTGTCTTAATCTATATCCAAATTCTTTGTATGAAGTTTGTGAAACCATAAAGTCTGATCCTTGTATTAGTCCAAATGACCCTGCACTTGCACTAATTAATCTTGGATAAACTTTGATTTCAACTTTACCTACATATTTATTTCCTTCAATATCTGTTACAAATACTGGTTGATCATCTTCATCATAATGGGTAATAACGTTGTATTCTATAATATAAGGTGCAATGTCACTCTCAGTTAATTTATTTGTGTTTCTATTTTCATAATCTGTCCATTTTACATCTCTTACTGCATAACCATGTGTAGTTAACGTAGGATCTGTAGTGCTTGATATAACATCAATAGCAAGGTCAATATATCCCGCATATTCTTTATGAGTGCTAATGAATGCTGCTTTGATATCTGTAGTTGCATCATTTGTCACACCATTTGTTAATTCCATTACTTCGTTGTCAAATACTTTACTAAATTCTAGCGTTAAGAAATCAGCTGGATTTTCTTTTGTGATTTCAACTGCAGTTAATGTAGTTGCAGATGCAAAACTTGCAGATGCTACTTCACTTGAAGTGTATAAGGTACCTGAAGAGTCTTGCCATTTGTATTCATATTTAATTGTTTCTGCTGGTAATGCAGGAACACTGAATGTATCAATTACATAAATTTTGCTACCACTTGGTTGAAATCTTGTTGTTGTTTTTGTTGTTACTTTATCAAAATCAATAAATGTTATATCTGATAAGATAATTGGCATAACTTTTGTAGTAGCTGCAACTTGTAAGTTTAATCCAACCTGTACAGCTACTCCGTCTTTTAAGTAGTAGTATGATGGTATCGGATATCCATAAGTATCAAAACCAGTTTGTAATTTTTGTCCTTCGCCTACTGTTGGAAAAGTACTGTCTGCTGGTAGGAAATTTTCCCAAACTGCAGTTGTTGGTTGATAATTTGAATAAAATACATTACCTTCGTGATCGTATGCCACTACTTCTTTAAGTGTATTTTTCGCTGTAGAATTTTTTGATCCTGAAACAGCTTCAAAATCAAATACTTCTGTTGAATTAGTTATTGATGAAGTTGCATCATAAGTTGCAACATACTCATCGCCTACTTTATTGAATGTTAGAGCAACTGTAGCTCCATCATTTGTAACACTTCCTGTTACATCATCTGATGCAGATTCTACTGTAATAGTATATACTTTTGTGTCTACATCATATTGCACACCTGTAATCGCAACATTTTCAATAACCATTTCAGGATATTTACCACTAAACATTGCATATCCATAATTACCTGCAGCAGTTGGCTTGTTTACCTCTACAGCAGTAGAATAATTTCCTTTTTTATATGTCGTTTCACTTATCTTTTGTTGATAAACTATCGATGTTTGATCATCTGAGATATTTTTAGTGCCATTCGCAACCGCTCCAAGAATCAAATAGCCTAAGTCAATTGCTTCTTGAGTTAACTTTACTTCGTAAGTGATTATCGCATACCAATCATCAGTTCCTGGCTCTGCTTTAATGTTAACTAATTCTGCTGCAGGCCCTGTAGGGTAAACAGTTGATCTTGATAATGATGATCTAGCTCCTGATAAACCATTTGCTTGTGTTGTTGTTTGAGGCGCTTCTGTTGTTGTTTGAGGAGCTTCTGTTGTTGTTTGAGGCGCTTCTGTTGTTGTTTGTGGTGCCACTGTTGTTGTTGTTTGTGGTGCCACTGTTGTTGTTTGTGGTGCCACTGTTGTTGTTTGCACACCGTTACTTGCATCACCAGCTAAAGCAAATGTTGCATCTGGTGTAACTACCGTAAATAAAAGTGTTGCTGCAAATGCCACTATGGCTGTTTTAGCCAATAGTGACTTCATACTTGAAATTAAATACTTAGCTTTCATAATATAACCCTCCATTTTTTTCAATTAACTGAGTAGACTTTTCATTTTGTCATAATTGAAACTATTACTTTTGATTTAATTAAAATCTCTTGATTAAACCAAAATTTATAATGTTCAAACATTAATTACTTTTAGTGAAACATTTGCTTGTTTTTCACTAAACTGTAACTGCCATCACATCACTACTCTTGCTATTACATAATTAGTTATACAACATAATCGTTACATTCCAGTTACATTTGTAACTATTCATCGAAATTTGTATTTTTTATTGATTTTGATATATATAGTATGATTTTATATAGTTGACAGGAATGTTTTTTGTGTAAAATACGCATTTGCCATCAGTTTTTTTTATATGTTATAATTTTAACTATACAAATTATGGTAATTTAACCGAAATTTTACCATTGAATGCCCTTTCATTTTTTTACTGATTTTCATTTTTTAAAGAATACATCTAATTTTTTTGTTTTTCGCACTTAAAACACACATAAAAAAAGCACTTAATTATTTGAAATATCCTAAGTCAAACTCCTATGGATGAAGTCCAACCAGACATTTCAATTTTATTCAATAAGTACTCTATATATAACTGATTTTTTGAAATAATTCTCTTGTTGAATTTAGGTTCTACCCTCTTTGATAACCTTTTCTAATTACTACCCTTATTATGCTTACTTCATTCCGATCCATATTCACTTGATAAAAGACCATAATAAGCTGCATCTACAATACCTTGATTATTAAAATCTGATTGCCTTAATGTCCCCTCATATTTTAATCCGCACTTTAGCATGACTTTACCAGAATTAATATTTTTAGGATCATGTCGTGCTTGTATTTTATTAACTTTCGCCTCTTCAAACAAAAATGTGATAACTGCAGTAAGCGCTTCTGTAACAATCCCTTTATTCCACCAATTGACCCCGATACAATATCCGATGTCAACACAGTTAACTTTTTCATTTATCTCAGTGACAGCAATAGAACCAATTGGCTCATTTATGTCCTTTAATACAATTGCCCATTGGTAGAAGTTCTTTTTTTCATATGACTTTATCCAACTGTTTATAACACTTTCTGTTACATTTAATTCACAGTGAGCTGGCCACGTAAGATATTTTGTCACCTTTTCATCATTGCACCAATTTTTAAATGCATAATTTACGTCGTTATGTTGGAATTCTCTTAAAATTATTCTATCTGTTTTAATTTCTTTTGTACCTAAATGTTTCATAACTGTTCTCCTAAGATTTTTAATTTGTATTTTACACCGCAAACTTAATTATTGCAATAAACCAATCAATTAAGCAAGAATCATAGACTATTCCAATTTCCGTCGTAAGTTTATACAACGATAATTGTTAATATGTGTTTAATTCAGTTTGGATCACTTAGCATTGCGAGAGTATTGTAAACTTTATCGTTTGTATGGTTTACAATAAAGAAGTTGTTTGTTATAATCACTTCGAGGTGAATGATGAAACTTAAAATTGATGAAATGGCCTATAGTGCCATGTTTACTGCTTTTTTAGCAATTGGTGCATTTATAAAAGTCCCGATATCGATTGTGCCAATTACTTTACAAACACTTGTTATTGTACTTGCGGCATTGCTTCTAAAAAGAAAAGTCGCAATGTTGAGTGTATGCCTGTACATTACAGTTGGGCTATTGGGCATCCCTATTTTAGCTAACGGAGGTGGCTTATCGTATGTGTTTCAGCCAACTTTTGGATATTTACTTGGATTTGTTATAGCCACATGGGTTATTTCTACTTACTGTAAAAACAAAAAAAGCATCGCTAGTCAATTTTTCGCAAGTATGATTGGAATCGTACTCATTTATGGAATGGGCATTGTATATTTTGTTTTTATACAGTATTTATTGAATGGGACTACTGTTGATTTATTCTGGGTAATTATGAATCTTTGTGTTGTTTTTTTACCAGGAGATATCATTAGCGCAATGCTTGCAATAACAATCGCAAAAAAACTAAGGGCGATAAAAATGTGGAATTGAATTCTACATTTTTTTATTATAATTATTCAATCTGCATTTAAACCAGAAGCTAATTTAAAGGATGACTTATGAATTGATTCTATTTCAGCTGTTGAGTTGGCTTTAGAATTAGAAACTGAATTTGATGTAAGAATTGAAGATGAAGAGCTATCAAAGCTTGAAACCGTTCAAGATATTATCGATTTAATTCAAGCAAAAGGATAGTAAATGCAATGAGCTAAGAGATTAGCTCATTTTCAAAATAAGGAGAGTCAAAAT
>CAYJEK010000079.1:0-4598 GCA_964369205.1 uncultured Oscillospiraceae bacterium
TCATTGATACTGTGTTAGCAGGCGAAAATGAAAGTGCAATTAAGCATGTTTCTAAAACTTTAAAAGCATTTTTTGCTGAGTATATCGTAAATCTATCATCATAAAATCTAATAAAATGCATATTTAAAGCGATGTGAAAATTCACATCGCTTTTGTTATAACCATATATTAAGCTTAAGAGAAATATTCTTCCATTTTTAAGAATTTACCGTCCTTACAAAAGCGGACAGTCCCTCTGCCTTCTTTTTTTACACAGTACATCGCTGTGTCAGCTAAATGGAAAATCTCTTTAGCAGTACTTGCATCATCAGGATAATTCGCGACGCCAATGCTACATCCGCATCCCATTTCTTTGCCATCGTAATTATACTTTTTGCTAAACACCTTAAACATCTCATTAATTGAGTTTTTTATAAATTCATCAGAATTATTATCCTTAATAATGACAACGAATTCATCTCCGCCCTGTCTATATGCTTTCATATTCTCGTTACATAAATTTTTCAGGTCACTGGCAATACCTTTTAAAAGCACATCACCTGCGTCATGCCCCATAGTGTCGTTAATCTTTTTAAATCCATCTAAATCACAAAATAACACGTACCATTTTTCCGAAAACTTGGTTTTATCTTCAATGAAAAGTTGGATATCATCATGTAAGCTTCTTCTATTAGATAGCCCCGTAAGATAATCAAACTGTGCTAGTTTTTCAATCAACATTTGATTTCTTTTGCTTTCGGTTATATCAATGCTTGCTACCAAATGAGCGATTCTACCATCTGTCCACGGGAAAGAGGAGCTGAGTACTCTAAACCAAGAATTATCTAACTTTCGCTCATAATCCCACTGATAGGTTTTATTTAAATTTCCATCTTCATCAAGCAATTTTGGCTGTGGACAAAACTCACACGGTTCGGTTTTATCGGTAAAAATTGCCTGCCAGCATTTTTTACCCATCATATTTTCGACCCCGCCATATGGTGCGGCCATAGATTTATTTGTGTATAAAATATCGTGTGTATAGTAATCGTTTACATAAATGTCTATACCGATATGATCAAGCACATTGGATAAAGCAGCTTCTGTGTTTTTAATCCCTGTGTTAAACATTTCAAGCTTAATTGTATTCGCTAGAAGATTAAGTAGGGCACAAGCTTTGTCGATTTCAGCTTTAGCGTGTCTTGCTCGTTTTCTTCGGTCACCAAGGCCCACAAAACCAACTAATTCATAGTGCTGGTTAAGTATTGGGATGAACACAATCGTGTTAAGTTGAAAAATTTTTGTTAGCTTTTCTTCAAATGCATTTTTTTCCACTTCGCCAGAACATATAACTACTTTGCTAGTACATAGTTGGCTAAAGCACTCAAGTCCTAATAATTTTTTCATATCATAACTTTTTAAAAGTGGATTTGTATGAATAATTTCAAAATATTCTGTTCTAACAAAATTGCCACTATAGTCTGCCTCGTAGATAAAAGCATGCGATATATCAAAATATCGACATATATCTTCTAGAAAACTGCTTTTGGGGACTTCATCATTTAAAATGCTGAGTTTTTCGATCATTTCTCTAAAAAACTCTTCAGGATTATTTAACATTTAATCTCCTTTGCCGCTGTGCACAAAATCACATAATATTATTATGTGATTTTGTATTAAAGCTATTGTTATATAACTGTTTGAACTAATATGTAATAATATTGGGGGTTAGCCTTTTATTTAATTTTACGCTAAGAACTTATATTTCTTCGATAGGAGAAGGCTTGCTATATAGATAACCTTGGGAATAATCTACTTCGTATTTTTCTAAGACAGCTTGAATTTCATCATTTTCAACGAATTCTGCAACGATTTTTGCGCCAATAAGATCTGCCATAAAGCAAATTGACCTTAATATGATAACGTTTTTCTCCGAAGTCGCAATATCTTTGATAATAGTACCATCAATTTTTATGAAAGAAGGAGAAAGTGAAATTATACTAGTATAAGTAGCATATCCAGAACCGAAATCATCAACAGAAACCTTGCAACCGTAGCTTCTAACTTTCTCAACAAAATCGAATAGTAACTCATCTTGATAGTTTTCAGTCTCAACAAATTCTATCACAATCTTATTTGAAATAGGACATTTATCCAGCTGTCTGAAAAACCACTTTCTAAACGCATCACTTGAGATATCATATGCAGAAATGTTTAAGGAAAGCTGTTCATCTCTATCACTAAATTCTTTAATTGCACGCTTAATCATTAGTTGACTTAAGCGGTTATAAATCTTATACTTTTTTGAAATATCTAAAAATACATAAGGGGAGTAGACCCTGCCATCGGCATCTACAATCCGCATGAGCGCCTCGTATTTTTCAAGTCTTCCGGTTTTGTTATTACGTATGCCTTGATAATATGGTACAACACGGTCGCCGTCCATAGCAAAATTTATTAAATCGAGAATTTTTGCATCAGTTCTAATAGAGCTTACTACATCGAGAATATCAGGAGTGATAAGGAAGTTGTCTTGTGTATCTTTTGCATTTAGTAGGGCATGCAAAGCTCTTTCTATTAATCTATCTTCTTGTAAAACTACAGCAAAACGCGAAACTGCACTAATCTCAACTTGAGCAGAAGCAGCCGATTCAAATTGCGCATAAAATTGTTTCATTACACCTAAGAATTCTTCTTTTGATATATTTTCATTACCAGCTAAAATAAAATTACTATAATTATAGCTGTACAAGAAAATTTTATCTGCTAAATTAAACTGATTTAACGCAAGCTGAACATTGTTTAATACATCTCTACAACCAGCATAATATGTCTCTTCGCCATATGCTGCGATTGATAAATCTGCATTAATAACTGATGTCATACACAGCTTGTTAAACTTTTTGTCCGCTAAATCTATATGAAATTTTGCAGTATTAGCAATCCCCAAATGTAGGTCGATGTGTAAAATATTTTTTTCCATTATAACTCCTTGATTGTATAAACAATACATATACTATATCTATTATTATTATAATCTATTTACGGTCAAATTTCAACAAGATAATCGAAAAAAAATCTATAATATTTTCAGCTTTTTTTAGTAATTGTAGTATATTTTTGTGTAATATATAAAACTCATTTGTGTTTATTATTAATCGAAGAGAGTTCTAGAAGACAATATTTTTATGAATATCAACTAAATAGTTCTTTTACTTTATTATTACTATTTCACTATTTTTTGTATTTGACTTGAGATTTTTGATATATTCACTTGGTGTAATTCCCAGTTTTTTCTTGAATACTCGCGCAAAATAATTTGGATCAGTAAAACCGCATAAGGTAGCAGTTTCTGATATTGATGACCCAGGATTAGATCTTATTACTCTAGTAAACACTAATAATCTGCGGTTTAAAAGATATTCTTTAGGTGACATTTTCATATGTTCCTTAAATAATTTTGTGAAGTGATCACTGCTAAAATTCAATTCCTTTGCTATATCCGACACCAATATTTGTGTGTCATAATACTGGTGAATATATTTTACAGCGTTCATAATGACATTTTTGTTTGAAAATAAACTTTTATTTTCAAAAGCATCCTCTTTATAAAGAATATTAAAAATCTCGAGCAGTTTTAGTTGGATTGTGAAAGCGTTAGCAGCAAAATTATTTATGTAAGAATAGATATCCATAAGGTTTGATACTATCTTTTGCTCATATTTCTTCTTGCCTAACACATGCTTAGTAAAAGTTTTTTCGCCTGAATGCATCTTTTCGAAAACATTCTTATATATAAGCGAAGTATTATCGGGGAAAAGAAAATTTATATCAAAAACAAAACTTATGTAATCGCCATATTCGCGAGTAAATGAGTCCTTATGTCCGTGCAAATCCTGCGAGTCTATTAAAATTGCTTCACCTGGACACATTCTGTAATCTTTATTATTTATTACGATATCAATATAACCTGTCAAAGGCAGCATAATCTCATAATCAAAATGCCAATGGGATGCAAAAACATTTTGTTTACCTGACGGAGTATAGAATGCTACAAACTGAAAATCATCAGAATAAAACTTAGCGTCTTTCTTAAATACCGGTTTATATACATTATTATCATCTAAAACTATTATAGTCTCCATTTTTAACTCCTTTTTGTATAAATCAACATAACATATCGGTTTTGTGCTAATGATAGTCGGTTTAGTACTAGTATTACTTAAATTATTATAGTAAAATAGTGTAAACAATATGTTAATAATACAAATTTAATTTGTTAACAATGATGAAAATGTGAGGTGAGTATGATGGTTAGTATACAGAATAATAAACTAATCAGAGAGTATGACGGCGAAAAAATGCTAATTGAAGCATTTGGTGAAAACAGCGTCAGAATACGAGTAACAAAACTTAATGAATTTGACAATGAAAATTGGGCATTAATCGAACAAGAAGAAATAATCCCAACTATTGAAGTAAGCAAAAACTCAGATACAAGCGATGGAGTAGTAGCTAATGCAGAGGTTGTAACTATTTCAGATGGAGCTACTTTAATAAATGGCAAAATATCTATACAACAACCGAGTACACCATAGATGCTACACTATTAAAAGATT
>CAYJEK010000080.1:0-4530 GCA_964369205.1 uncultured Oscillospiraceae bacterium
GAAGTTCACGAACTTCCATTTCTACTAAGTCAATTAATTCTTCATCATCAACCATATCGCATTTGTTTAAGAAAACAACGATATGAGGTACACCTACTTGACGAGAAAGTAAGATATGCTCACGAGTTTGTGGCATTGGTCCATCAGTTGCAGCAACAACTAGGATTGATCCATCCATTTGTGCAGCACCAGTAATCATGTTTTTAACGTAGTCAGCATGTCCTGGGCAGTCAACGTGTGCATAGTGACGTGCTTCTGTTTGATACTCAACATGAGCAGTGTTAATAGTGATTCCACGTGCTTTTTCTTCTGGAGCACCATCGATTTGGTCATAAGCTCTTGCTTCTGCCATCCCTGATTTTGCTAAGTGATTAGTAATTGCAGCAGTTAATGTTGTTTTACCATGGTCAACGTGTCCAATAGTACCAATGTTAACATGCGCTTTCGATCTGTCAAATTTTTGTTTTGCCATTGCAAATTCCTCCTAATTTTTAATTTTAATAAGCCATATTTATTTTAAGATAAATGGTTGAATAAATCAAGTCGATTATTCTTCTTCAGCCATTTTCTTGGCAACTTTTTCAGCAATGCTCTTTGGCACTTCAGAATAGTGATCCATTTGCATTACATAATTACCGCGTCCTTGAGTAAATGAACGTAAGTCAGTAGAGTATCCAAACATTTCAGAAAGTGGTACAAACGATCTTACAGTAATCGCATTGTGTTTTTCTTCTTGGTCACGGATTTGTCCACGACGTTTAGTTATATCACCCATTACAGATCCTAAGTAATCTGCAGGAGCAGTAACTTCTACACTCATAATTGGTTCTAATAATACCGCTTTACATTTTTTAGCAGCTTGTTTAAGTGCCATGCTTGCAGCAATTTTATAAGCCATTTCTGATGAATCGACATCATGGTAAGATCCATCGAATAAAGTAGCTTTAATATCAACTACAGGATATCCAAATTGTAAACCGTTATCTAATGCTGCAACTAAACCATCATGTGTAGGTTTAATGTATTCGCGAGGTACTGTCCCCCCAACGATTGCATCAGTAAATTCAAATCCTTTACCTTCTTCATTCGGTTCAAATCTGATCCAAACATGTCCGTATTGTCCACGTCCACCTGATTGACGAACGAATTTACCTTCACACTCTGCAGATTCACGAATTGTTTCGCGGTAAGCAACTTGTGGAGCTCCTACATTACATTCAACTTTAAATTCACGACGCATACGATCAACGATAATATCTAAGTGTAACTCACCCATACCAGCAATGATTGTTTGTCCTGTTTCTTCATCAGTATATGTTTTGAAAGTAGGATCTTCTTCAGCAAGTTTTCCAAGAGCAATACCCATTTTATCAGAGTCAGCTTTTGTTTTAGGCTCTACTGACATTTGGATAACCGGCTCAGGGAACACCATTGATTCAAGGATAATTGGATGTTTTTCATCACAAAGTGTATCACCTGTTGTAGTTACTTTTAACCCAACCGCTGCAGCGATATCTCCTGAATAAACTTCAGTAATTTCTTTACGGCTGTTAGCATGCATTTGCACGATACGTCCAAAACGCTCACGACTATCTTTTGTAGCGTTTAACACATAGCTTCCTGATGTACATTTACCTGAATATACACGGAAATAAGTTAAACGTCCTACAAATGGGTCAGTCATTACTTTAAATGCTAATGAAGCAAATGGTTGATTGTCATCTGCAGGTCTTGTTTCTTCAGTTCCATCTTCAAGGTGCCCTACAATTGAAGGTACATCAAGTGGTGAAGGAAGATAATCAATAACTGCATCTAGCATTAATTGAACCCCTTTGTTTTTGTATGCAGAACCACAAAGAACTGGGAAGAATTCTGCTGTAATAACACCTTTACGAATAGCTTCTTTGATTTCAGCAACTGTTGGCTCTTCACCTTCAAGAACTTTCATCATTAATTCTTCATCGTAATCAGCAACTTTTTCAATTAATTCAGCACGAAGTGCTTCAACTTCTTCAACAAATTCAGTTGGAACATCAGTAATTTCGATGTTTTTCCCTAAATCATCATTGAAATTGTGACATTTTCTTTCAACAATATCGATAATTGCTCTAAATGTATTTTCAGCTCCAATTGGAAGTTGGATAGGTGCAGCTTTAGCTCCTAAACGATCTCCGATTGTATTCACTGACATCATAAAGTCAGCTCCTGTAGCATCCATTTTATTACAGAATACAACACGAGGCACACCATATGTAGTTGCTTGACGCCAAACAGTTTCAGTTTGAGGTTCAACCCCTGCTTTTGCATCAAGTACAGTTACAGCTCCATCAAGTACACGTAGAGAACGTTCAACTTCAACAGTGAAGTCAACGTGCCCTGGAGTATCGATGATATTAACACGGTGGTCTTTCCAATGTGCAGTAGTAGCAGCTGAAGTAATCGTGATACCACGTTCTTGTTCTTGAGCCATCCAGTCCATTTGAGAAGCCCCATCATGAGTTTCCCCGATTTTATGAGTTACCCCTGTGTAATATAGGATACGTTCAGTTGTAGTAGTTTTACCGGCATCAATATGTGCCATGATTCCGATATTTCTAGTTTTCGCAAGTGAATATTCACGTGACATTTTCGTAATTCCCCCTTCTTACCAGCGGTAATGTGCAAATGCTTTGTTAGCTTCTGCCATTCTATGTGTATCATCTTTCTTCTTCACTGATGCACCACTTCCGTTAGCAGCATCAATAATTTCAGAAGCAAGTCTTTGTTCCATTGTTTTTTCATGACGTAAACGGCTATAGTTTACTAACCAACGAAGACCTAATGTTAATCTTCTTTCGCTAGATACTTCTACCGGTACTTGATAGTTAGCACCACCTACACGACGAACTTTAAGTTCTAATAGTGGCATGATGTTTTCTAACGCTTGTTCAAAAACTTCCATTGGTTCACGACCTGTTTTTGTTTCGATAACATCGAATGCGTTATATAGTATTGTTTGAGCAACCCCACGTTTACCATCTAACATAATCTTATTGATTAAACGAGTAACCAATTTAGAATTGTAGATAGGATCTTGCAAGACATCTCTTTTAGCAATATGACCTTTTCTTGGCATTTTTCTTTCCTCCTAAATTACTTACTAGCCTTTGGCTTTTTAGTTCCGTATAATGAACGAGATTGTTTACGTTCATTTACACCTGCACAGTCAAGTGTTCCACGTACGATATGGTAACGTACCCCTGGTAAATCCTTAACACGTCCTCCACGAATTAAAACAACACTATGTTCTTGTAGGTTGTGTCCGATTCCTGGAATATACGCTGTTACCTCCATGTTGTTACTTAAACGAACACGAGCATATTTACGAAGCGCAGAGTTTGGTTTCTTAGGTGTCATTGTTCCTACACGTGTACAAACACCTCTTTTTTGTGGTGATGAAATCGATGTGTTTTTTCTTTGTAAAGAGTTGTATCCTCTGTTTAAAGCTGGTGATTTAGATTTCCAAACTTTATTTGTACGACCTTTACGAACTAACTGATTAATAGTTGGCATACTTTTTCTCCTTTCAAAATTTAAAGCCTTATTTATGCACACATTTCCAAGCGTGCCATACTTTAGCATAATAATATGCTTCCTTTCGGAAACATCAAATAGTCGCTAAGCAATAAAATATTACACTAGTATTAGGTTTAAGTCAAGAAAATTTTAATTTAATTTCAACTAAAAAGTTGGTGTGATATTATCGCAAGCTTTATTTCATAAAACTTAAATAATATTACACTTTTTCTTACCATAATCCCATGAATTATGTAGTCTATTCCAGTATTTTTAATACACTAATTAACTTAAACATTTATTAATGCCTTTAAATATTGCATCATAAGGAAGCTCGCGTTTATAACTAAAGTTAACACATCCTTTTTGTGCTCTACAATAAGGAGTATTTTCAGCAACTACACTAACAGCCTCTCTATCACTAAAATAAATAGTAATATAATGTTTTCTACAACCTATCCCTACATATTTATCTCTTATTCGCCATGTGGGAATATGTGATTTCTCGGAATTATATTCATCAAATTGTGCACATTTAAAATTATCCTCAATATATTTAATTATAGGTATAATCTGCTGTACATTATATTCTTCTATATATCTATAAACGTCTTCAATCTTCACAATCTTTAAAATCCTTTCTTACATAATTTTTATTTTTTAATCACAATAATATATTACCATATATCAACGATGATTTTATTATAAATTATTTGCCATTTAAGGAAAAACTAGTTCGCTTTTGAGCTATTTTATTAAATATTCATTTTAGATTGAAACTAAAAAAATATAGTATTATTTTGTATGCATTCATACATTAATACTATACTTTTAAAAATTGTTTTTTCTTGGGAAATCTTTAAAATACACTTTAATACTTTATACAAGCATTATTTCCTCTAAAATAGCTTATTTTATTTATCCTAACAACTCTTCTTCATCGATTTGTTTTATCTTTAATCTACTATTTACGAT
>CAYJEK010000081.1:0-4118 GCA_964369205.1 uncultured Oscillospiraceae bacterium
AAGAAGCTCGTAGGTATCCATATCGGACATATAGCATATAAAATTTTGGTGATCCATAGCAATGGTAGAAAGCTTATTATTATCAATCTGCATCATCGCGCCCCCTAATCGTAATTAACTGTTTTTTGGACAGATACAAGAATATTATATTATAATAGCACAAAAAAATCAAGCAATTACAAACTATTTGCACAAAAAAAGTTATTGCTCTTTTTTGTCATAAACTATAAAACTTATTTAAGTAGCCAACAATGATATATTCATGAGACTTTAAATTTGATATTGTTGATAATAGTATATGTATATGTTAAAATTATTATAAGGGGAAATAGCCCCCAAAACAGCAAACAGGAAGATGTGTGACATGTTAAAAAAATTCATAAAACGTCCGCTAGAGGGATATAAAGATAAATATATAGATGAATGCAAACGCAAAAATTTTGCAATATTTTTGCCAACAGCACTGGCTCTGGGACTATCACAAGTAGCGCTAATCATTTTTCAGTACATCAGATTAAGGGAAGAACTCTTTGACTACTTCATATTCACGATATATGTGACTACCGCTATTGGAACATTGCTTTTTTACACGGTCTTTTCGCTTTATCGCAGTAAAAAGATAAAGCGACACCGAACTTATGTGGACATGGGATATGTGTTTTTTGTCCTAAGTATCGCAATAATAACGGATGTCGACCAAATTTTAATAGCCCCGAGTAATACTCTCATAACCGCTGCAGTTTTCATGATAGCATCGATTTTGCATTTTTCGCTTCATAAAACTATAGCTTTGATTTTTTACACAATCGTGCTTTTTTCGCTCACGGTTTCATTTGTGGAAATGTCAACCGCGCTACATTTTGAGCTAGTACTGGATGTTGTAGTAATTTGCATAATGTCCATGGCGCTAACAATACCGTTTCATAATGCAAGAGTACAAAGTTTTAACCAAAAAATCGAGATAGAAAAAGCAAATGAAGCCTTGCGCATAAGCAACGAAAAGCTTGAGCTTCTTAATAAACAGCTGGAAATCAACGCGATGATCGATGCGCTTACAGGCGTGTACAATCGCCACGCATTCAACAATCAGTTAAAAAACAGTTGGGATGCCACCATTGCAAAAGAAGAGCCGATATCGGTAATCATGCTTGATGTCGACTACTTTAAAGTATATAACGACCACTTTGGACATGTAAAAGGCGATGAATGCTTAAAACAAGTGGCGCAATTAATAAAAAGCAGCTTAAAACGTGCCTCGGACGAAGTTTTCCGTTACGGTGGGGAGGAATTTGTGGTTTTACTCCCCTCTGTAGATAAAACCGGCGCAGAAATTGTGGTTAACCGCATAATGAGCCGTGTTAAAACAGCAGAAATTCCCACAGTTGGCGAGGGCAAAATCATTACAGTTTCTGCAGGACTTTATACCATGTACCCTACGGTGATAAGCACGGTGCAAGATATTGTAGAAAAAGCAGATAAGGCATTGTATCAGTCCAAAGAAGAGGGTAGAAATAGGTACACTGTGTACAAAGATTAAAACTTTTTTTAAAAAAGCTAAAGTATTTTTTGGCACTGTCGATATAATTGTTGAGCGGAAGAAAAACCGCACATTAATCAGTTTTTTACCCTGTTGCGTGTCAGGGCCCGATGCGCTAGGGGGCGAAAATATCATCAAATATTAAGCAAGGATGCTTGATATAATAAAATTAATTTCATGGAGGAAAAATTTATGCGTATTCAACACAATATTACAGCGATGAACTCTTACAGACAACTTGGTGGAAACAACTCAAACGTTGCTTCTAATCTAGAAAAACTATCATCAGGTTACAGAATTAACCGTGCTGGCGACGATGCTGCTGGTCTTGCTATCTCTGAAAAAATGAGAGCTCAAATCCGTGGTCTTGAAACAGCTCAAAAAAATGCTGCTGATGGTATCTCATTCGTACAAACAGCTGAGGGAGCTCTAACTGAAGTTCACTCAATGCTAAACCGTATGGTTGACATTGCTACTCAATCTGCAAATGGTATCTACGAAGATGCAGTTGACCGTGAAAACCTACAAGCTGAATTTGACGCATTGTTAGACGAAATCGACAGAATCGCTGCTAACACTGACTTTAACGGCAAAAAAATTCTTGACGGTTCATTAAGCTCAGCTGATACTGAAATAAGCGCTAATATTATCATTGACGGAACAGCAGTAAGTACAACTGCTAGTGCTGCAGTTGCGTATGTGAACACAATTGAAGGTATTACTGGGACTGCAAATGAAGAAGCTGATCTAACAATAAGCTATACTGATGCTAGTGGAAACGCTCAAGATGTGACTGTAAGCTTCAAATATGGAGCTGATGCTGCTGCAACACAAGGAAATATAGTAGCCGCTTTAACAGCAAATGAAACTTTTGCAGAAAATTTCAAAGTAGAGGTTGCTACAGATGACCTTAAATTTACTGCTATAACAGGAGATGCTGACGTTAAAATCAACTCATCTTCATTAGGAACAGTAGGTACTGCTACAGCTGCGGGTAAAGATGCAGTTGAGTCATATAATATGGCTACTTTTGCTGCTGGTGACACTATCGAGATTGATGGCACTACATACACATTTGGTGGTGGTGCAAACACAGATGAAAATATGTTTTCTGATTTTGCTGGATTGGAAGCAATACTTAAAGACAAAGGTATTACAATGATGGAAAGAAGCGGAACTGCTGCTACAGCAGATAAAGTTGCTACTGCATTTAATACTAGTGGTACTACAATTTACTTCTCTAAAGAAGGTGAAGGTCTAACTCTACAAGTTGGTGATACTGGTGTTCAAACTATCACAGTTTCTGTTGATGATATGTCAACTAGTGGCTTAGGAATCGCAGGACTACTATCCGATAGAAATTACTCAGATGGTAATGCTAGTGGTGGTGTTGGAGATATCGATTCAGCTAACGCTTCAATCGGCACTCTAAAAACTGCAATCAACACTGTTTCTACACAACGTGCGGCTCTTGGTGCTACTCAAAACAGACTAGACCATACTATCAACAACCTAGGCGTTACTGCTGAAAACATGACTGCTGCTGAAAGCCGCATCCGTGACGTTGATATGGCTGAAGAAATGATGGACTTCACTAAAAACAACATCTTGGTTCAAGCTGCAAACGCTATGCTTGCTCAAGCAAATGCAATTCCTCAAGGCGTTCTACAATTACTACAATAATTGTAATAAGCTTTTACGACATAATTGTAATATAGACATAATAAAAGCTCCGTTTTTTAAAAACGGAGCTTTTTCACGTGGATAAACACGCAATCTATTTGCGCATATTAATGCAGTAAAAACACGCAATACAAATTGCGTGTTCTTACAACTATATCGAGCTTAAAGATGGATATCGAACTAATGCGCATTTGAGTTGCTAAAACGCAACGTTTGCGCAAAAAGATTACTTGCTTGCTATATTGTTTTCACCGGTTTTGATTAGATTTAGCAGTGATGAGCTAAGTGCTGGGTAATTTTCTTGTAGCATATCTGATGTGATAAGCAAAATGTTTCTATCGATTTTGGCATCTCTTAAATTGTCATTATTGTCGATAAGCGCACGAATTTTAGCTTTAACCTCCAGCGATTTTGCAGTCGCAAGGTTTGAGTATGTGTTTTCAGGCAAAGTAAAAAGTGTGCTTTCATTTTTGGGATTAATATCATAAATTGTACGGAAAGACTCGTACACACAAATCATAATATACGCAGAAATTTCGGTGGTAAGCGCGTTATTATTCATTTTTTGCAACAAGTCAAATACTATACTAAGAGTGTTGGAAATAAGCTTTTTATTAAGGATGGGGAGCAAACTGCCCTTCATCATATTTTCTCTGGCTGTAGCGTCAATCTCTGGGATATCATCAAAAGAAAGCGTAGCACCGCTTCTTTCTGGGGAGCGCCCTAGCAAATAGTCGCATGAAACATTATAAAATTCAGATGTGCGCACAACAAAATCGAGTCCACATTCCCTGATGCCTTTTTCGTAATGTGAAAGTAGCGCTTGAGAAATACCTAGTTCAGATGCTGCAAGTTTTTGGCTAATGCCTTTTTCTTTGCGTAGTAGAGTGAGTATTCT
>CAYJEK010000081.1:4128-4371 GCA_964369205.1 uncultured Oscillospiraceae bacterium
TCAGAGTTCATTGCGACAACCTCCTAATTTGTTAACGTATAGTAAATTATATTACATTCGTTACAATTTGTAAATATGTTTTCGAAAAAAAGTTCGATTTTTGTCGATAAATTTTTTTTGCTTTTTTAGTTATTTAATACAAAAACGTAAAATTAACATATAATTCTTAAAAAAGCGCAAAATTACCTTTGAAATAAAGGGGCGTTTGGGGTATAATTTAAACTAATTATAGTAAATTGAGCT
>CAYJEK010000082.1:0-4369 GCA_964369205.1 uncultured Oscillospiraceae bacterium
AGGGGATAGGCAGAGAAGAATTTTTAAAAAGAGCTTGGGCTTGGAAAGAAAAATATGCCACAAGAATAACAGACCAATTTAAAAAACTTGGTGCTTCTTGCGATTGGGATAAAGAAAGATTTACTATGGACGAGGGCTGTAGTGAAGCTGTTAAAGAAGCTTTTATTAATTTATATAATAAAGGACTTATCTATCAAGGTGAGAGAATAATAAATTGGTGCCCTACCTGCCTTACATCTATAAGTGATGCGGAAGTTGAATTTGAAGAAAATGATGGAAACCTATGGCATATTAAATATCCAGTTGAGGGAACAGATGAATTTATAACAGTTGCAACAACTCGCCCTGAAACTATGCTTGGTGATACTGGTGTTTGTGTGGCTCCTGATGATGAGAGATATTCTCATTTAGTGGGCAAAAACTGTATACTTCCATTAGTGGGAAGAAAAATTCCTATTTTTAGTGATAGCTACGTTGATAAAGAGTTTGGAACTGGCGCTGTTAAAATGACACCAGCACACGATCCTAATGATTTTGAAGTTGGCGAAAGAAATAATCTAGAAATTATTAAAATTATGGACGATACAGCGCATATGTCTTCAAATACTGGAAAATATCAAGGCATGGAAAGATATAAAGCTAGAAAAGAAATAGTAAAAGATTTAGAAGCAGAAGGACTTTTAGTAAAAGTTGAAAGCCATAAAAATAATGTTGGCAAATGCTACCGCTGCGATACAGTTGTAGAGCCTATGATTTCAAAACAATGGTTTGTAAAAATGGCACCTCTTGCAGAGCCAGCTTTAGATGTTGTAAGAAATGGCGAAACAAAATTTGTTCCAGAAAGATTTGATAAAACATATTTTAACTGGATGGAAAATATTAAAGACTGGTGTATCTCTCGTCAATTATGGTGGGGACATAGAATTCCAGTTTGGTATTGTGGTGACTGTGATGGATTAACAGTCTCAAAAACTGATGCTACTTGCTGTAGTAAATGTGGCAGTGAAAATATAAAACAGGATGAGGACACACTAGATACATGGTTTTCATCTGCTTTATGGCCGTTTTCAACTTTGGGTTGGCCAAATAAAGAAAATGAAGAATTAAATTATTTTTATCCTACAAATACATTAGTAACAGGATATGATATTATTTTCTTCTGGGTTGCAAGAATGATATTCTCAGGAATAGAGCATTTAAATCACACTCCATTCGATACAGTGTTTATTCACGGTCTTGTAAGAGATGCAAACGGCAAAAAGATGTCAAAATCTTTAGGTAATGGTATTGATCCACTAGAAGTTATCGAGGAGTTTGGTGCAGATGCTTTAAGATTTACTCTCATTTCAGGCATATCTCTTGGAAATGATATTAGATACTCAAATGATAAAGTTTTAGCATCAAGAAACTTTGCTAATAAATTATGGAATGCGGCAAGATTTATTCAAATGAATTTAGATGGCGGTTTAGAAGACGGACTTCCAGAAAAACTAGAGCAAGAAGATAAGTGGATACTTTCATCTTTAAATACAACTATTAAAGCTTCAACAGAAAATATGGATAGCTTTGAAGTGGGGCTTGCAGCGAATAAAGCTCAAGATTTTATCTGGGATAATATTTGTGATAGATACATTGAAATAGTTAAAATTCGTTTAAACAGCGAAGATAAAGAAGTTAAAGATAATGCAAGAAGAGTATTAGTTTATGTAATGAAAGAAGCTTTAAAACTTCTTCATCCATTTATGCCTTTTATAACAGAAGAAATATACACTTCACTTCCAAATGCTACAGAAAGCATTATGATATCCAAATGGCCTGTTTTTAGTGATGAGCTTGTTTTTGAAAAGGAAGAAAAATCATTAAATAGAATTTTAGAGCTTGCAAAAGAAATTCGAGCGCTAAGAGCTGAAATGGGCGCACACCCAACAAATAAAACAAAATTAATTTTAGAAACAGACTATAAAGATGACTTTAAACAAGGCGACTACTTCTTAGAAAAGTTTGCTTTTGCAAATGAAATAGTTTTAGTGGATAAATTCACAGAAGACGTTAAAGGGTATTCCCAAGTTGTTGTGGAGGGAGTAAGAGCATTTATCCCAACGGGCGAGCTTATAGATAAAGATAAAGAACTTGCAAGATTAAATAAAGAACTTGCAGGAGTTTTAAAAGATATTCAAATTATCTCCTCAAAACTTAATAACGAAGGATTTGTTGCAAAAGCTCCAGCGAATATAATAGAGCAAGAAAAATCAAAGCTTGCTATCGCTTTGGATAAAAAAGAAAAAATAACCGAAAGTTTAGAAGCTTTAAAATAATACTAAAAGTTTAAAAACAGCAGATGTTGAATTACCTGCTGTTTTTTTGCTTATATTTATTAAAGTGTTTAATTAAAGAATTAATTACAGCATTAGTTATAAACCCTAAAAAAAATGTAATTGCCCATATTAGATACCATTCAAATAAACCTCTTATGGTATTGTTTTTTATAATAACATCATTTATTATAAAAAAGAAAGTTATTGCAGTTGATAAAATAAATATTTTTATAAGTTCTTTTCTTTTACTACTTCTGTTTTTATTAAAAGATATATATACGATATTAGTAATTATTAACAGGCAAGTAGGTAATATTAGCATGAAAGCAAAAAAACTGAAAAATAAAATATCCCATGCTATCTCATTTTTTAAAAACTCGATGGAAGGGGCAGTCATAGCTAGATTATAAGTTCTAATAAAAATACTATATGAAACTACCACTATAATAATTAAAGAAAATAAAACAATAAAAAGAGTGGGTAAAATTAATTTTTTTAATTTACTATTTTTCTCACTAGCAATATTTATTATATCCTTATTATATAAATCATTATTAGTGTCCATAATTTCGCCTGATAAAACATCGGTGATACTTATATCAAGTTCATTTGCTAAATTTTCTAAAAGCTCAATATCAGGAAAACTCTTTCCAGTTTCCCATCTTGAAACAGCTTTATCGCTAACGAATAATTTATCGGCTAAATCTTTTTGAGTGTAGTTTTTTAGTTGCCTTTGATTTTTAATAAGTTTTCCCGTTTTTAATTTATCAATCATATAATATTAGTTCCTTTTTGATTTTAATATAGAATAATTATAAAACGAAAAAGACTTAAAGGCAATCTATTATAAAGAGAATTTTAAAACACATAGAACTTTATTGATTTTTTTTCCTTTATACTATATTATATATGTAGTAAATAAACTTTTGGAAAGGAAGTGGCTGAAGTGCAAAAATTATCATATAATGAAGCCTTAGATTTTATTCATTCAAGACCTAGAATGAAAAAAGAGCCAGGTCATAAAGGGATAAAATTATTACTGGAATATTTAAATAATCCACAAGATGATTTGAAAATAATACATATAGCTGGAACAAATGGAAAAGGAAGCTGTGCTAGTATGACAGCGAATGTTCTAAAAGAAGCAGGATATAAAGTGGGGCTTAATATTTCTCCGTTTGTTATAGAGTTTACAGAAAGATTTTCTATAAATGGAGAGTATATTAATAAAGATAAACTAGCAGATATAGCCTCAAGAATTAAATTCTATCAAGAAAAGATTTTAAATGAAACAGGGATTCAATTAGTTGAGTTTGAAGTGGTAACAGCTATTGCCTTTATATTTTTTAAAGAGGAAGAGTGCGATGTAGTTTGCCTTGAAGTTGGAATAGGTGGAAAACTTGATACAACCAATGTTATAAAAGATTCTTTATTATCTGTTATTATGAACATAAGCTACGACCACACTGAAATTCTAGGAAATACAATAGAAGAAATTGCAAGAGAGAAAGCAGGGATAATTAAAAAGGATACACCAGTAGTGGTTTATCCAAAATTATTAGATAATGCATTAATTGAAATAGAAAAAATAGCAAAAGAAAATAATGCAAAGCTGATAGTGCCATCTCTTAAAAGTTTTACTTATGAAAATACTAAGGTGTTAAAATCTAAAATATCGTATAATAATTTAGAGGTAAACCTTGCTTTCACAGGAATTCACCAAGCTTATAATGCATTAGTAGTTATTGAAATTGCAAATACATTAAAAAATATGGGATATAATATAAGTAATAAAGATATCATAAACGGAATTGAAAACACAAAGTTTCCAGCGAGAATAGAAGTGATAAAAGAAACTCCGCTTACTATTTTAGATGGTGCACATAATATAGATGGGGCCACCGCTTTAATGAAGGTGTTAAAAGAAAATGATTTAAGCGATTTTGTGGCGGTATGGTCTTGCCTATCAGATAAAAATCCAAGGGATATGATTTCTTTATTATCTCCTTATATATCTACTATATATATAACAGAGCTTTTTGGCCCTAGAAAAA
>CAYJEK010000083.1:0-4242 GCA_964369205.1 uncultured Oscillospiraceae bacterium
CAACCGATCTTATCCGAAATTTTATTCGAAGGCGAATGGAACACTGCAAAAAACTTTGAAACCGGATATAATATTATTGTAATTATATTTAAGCAGTTATCTTTCTCGTATGAAGCCTACATCGCAATACTAAGCATTATTATGGTGATACTGCTATACCGCTTTATTATCAGGTATTCGCAAAGTTACATGCTGTCCTTTTTTGTACTCTATGCAAGTTATGGAATTGTTATTATTGAGTCCATACTCAGACAAGGTATCGCAGTGGTTTTGCTCACTACTCTAGCAGTCCCATTATTGCAAGACAAGAAATACATTCGTGCATTTATAGTTATGGCGATAGCCTACACTTTCCACGTGAGCAGTTTGCTTTTTATAATTGTATTACTCGTCTTTTACAACCAAAAACTTTATGAGTTTATTATTAGACATCGTGTGAAAATCATATTACTTGTGGCTATCCCTATGATATTGTTGTTTAACATCGTGGGAATTGAGCGACTATTTAATGTTCTCCTCCTACCCGAAACTATAACTTCGTCCATGAATTCGTATTTTGCGGATAGCTCTGGTTACTCTGTTACAGCTATGGGATATCGTGCAGTAATGCTCATAGTCGTGCTCTTCGCACTGAGATTGTGCGATACGGATAAACATACACGCAAACTGCTTTATTTACTCGCCACAGGATACATCGTTTACTTTGCAGTCATGCAACTTTCGATATTGTCAAGAATGACGATGTACTTTGAATTTTTGGAAATTGTACTTATTCCTGCAATGGTAGGCAGCAAGTGGCGGTACAAATTCATAACTTCAGCCTCGAAAAACAGACTGATCGGACTGGGCACTGCGGCATACATGGCTGTAATCTCTCTTTTATTTTACACAGAGATGAATTTTACCATACAAGCAAGTGGCTATAAAACTAGCTATGTGCCATATATTAGCATATTCCAAAAAGATAACATAGAAGATTATATGGACAGAGAAAACAATTTGTATCTAAATGAGATTTTAGAGTATGAAGAGGAAAAATACAATAATTAAGTTAGGAGAAAAGCGAAGTGGATAAATTAGTCTCAATAATAGTTCCTGTATATAATTCTGCGAAATATTTAGATAAATGTATCCACAGCTTAGCAAACCAGTCCTATCACAATATCGAGATAATTCTAATAAACGATGGTTCTACAGACACTTCCCCTTCGCTTTGTGAGACTTGGAGCGAAAAAGATGCGCGAGTAATCGTAATACACAAAGACAATGCAGGAGTTTCTGCGGCGCGCAATGATGGCATTGCACGTTCAAGCGGAGAGTATATTATGTTCGTTGATAGTGATGACTATTTAAGTGAGAATGCTGTACGTACTGCAATGAACTTACTTGATGATGATGTGGATTTAGTAACAATGAGCTTAAAGCAAATTGATGTTAATGGTAATGTGCTACTTACTGATCAGTGCAAAGATTTTAAAATAGATACAACAGATTTTCGGTCGGATATTTGGAGTTATAGAAAATATTTATCATACATTTATAACAGGATATACAGAGCAGAAATTATTAAGTTGCGCAAAATTCAATTTGATGAAAAACTAGTTTATTGTGAAGACACGGCGTTTGTGATTGGGTATCTTGCGCATTGTAAAAAAATTGTGTTTCCATCTGAAATTTCTTATTACTATTTACGTTACCCTGAACAAACTATCGCAAGATATATACCCAATCACTTCGAGCAAGCTTTATTTGCACATCGAGAAATACGTAGATTTGCAAATAAAGAAAGTAGTGCATTAAGCGAAAAAGAATGTGAACTACTATTCGCCCTGTTTTTTAATGCGATATTAAACTTGTTTTTTACAAAACTAAAATTCCAATTTAGGACTAACTGCATAAAAAAATATTTGAGCGAACCCGATATTATCACTTCAATTAATAGTGTAAAACATAAAAAAAGTTCTACTCTATATGAAAAAGCAGAAAACGTATACATTAACATAGCCAAAACACGAAATCCCTTTTTGCTATATATAGCAGCAAAATTTTTCGTGTTTTTAAGAAGTAAAATCTTGGGAAAATCATAAGAAGGAATAAAATAATATGCAAAAAATCTTGATGATAACTGATTATTACTATCCCGACCCATGTGCTAACGGGGTGTGCCTATATGAAATAGCAAATGATTTAATGAAAAGAAATTATGAGGTCCATATTCTTAGCATTAATAACACTAAAATTGACAAGGATTATGTTTTCGATGGTGTTTACGTACATTCACTTGCGCAGGATAGTATATACTATCACTTAAAAAGTGAGGAAAATAAGGTAGGAGAAAACACAAACTTAGTAACACTCACCTTTTGGAAAACTGTAAATAAAATTAGATTTTTACTAGAGACACCACTTTATCCTGTTACATTACCAAATCTTGCAAAGCGCTATTACGCTAAACTAAAAAGTTTGCATGATGAGTATAATTTTTCGCTTTATATTACTATGTTTCATCCCATTCATGCAACGGATGCAGCTGCGAAACTTAAGAAGAAACATCCCAATATTAAACTTGCATACTATTCTTTAGATGCGATGACTAATGATATTAAACCACTACATTTCAAAAGATTCAAAGAGAAAAGAATTTATGCATACGAGGAAAAAATACACAAAGCTAGTAATTTAATACTTAATATGAAGTGTCACGAAAATCATTATAATTTATCTCGATTTGATAAATATAGAGATAAAATTTTCACAAGCGATTTTCCTTTAATTAGAGAGAATGTGAGCATAAATATAAATAATAAGTCAAATAGTGCAATTGTTTATTCAGGTACATTATACAATATCAGAAATCCCGATTATGCATGTAAATGCTTTTCTCTTATAGATGAAGATTTCACATTGGATTTTTTCAGTAGGGGTTCTTGTGAGCATATACTTGAAGACTATCAAAAGAAAACCAAAAACAAAATTAGGCGAAATGGATATATAAAACGCGAAAGTCTACTAGAGATTATCGCAAATTCAGACTTCCTATTGAGTATTGGGAATGAAGGTATGGAAGCGATTCCATCTAAGATTTTTGAGTATATCTCTACGTTGAAACCGATAATTCACTTCTACAAGAATGATAGCGATTCATGTTTACCATATCTTAATAAGTATCCACTGGTTTTGACAATAAAAGAAGATAATGCAATTATTGAAGAGAATGCAAAAAAGATATCTAATTTTATGACAAAAAGTGTAGGCAAAAAAATTAATTATTCAGATATTGCAGATGTATTCTATATGAACACGCCGCAGTATACCACACATATTTTGGAAGAACTTCTTAAAGGAGTATAGTTTAATGAAAATTTTATGGTTATGCAATATCAGGCTTCCGCATATCTCTGAATACCTAAAGCTTGAAGTTTCCGCTTTTGGCGGTTGGCTCACTGGTATGTCAAACGGACTTATTGAAGATAAATTTTGCGAGCTTGTGGTATTATTCCCAAATGCCGAAAAAATAAGTGGTGACACCGGTAAAATGAAATTTTACGGTTTTACTGCTGATGATATACAAAACCAGTTTGCAGCCATATTAAAGCAGGAGCTACCTGACATTGTGCATATATTTGGCACGGAATTTTCGCACACTCTCGATATGGTGAATGCGTGCGAAAGCTTAAATTTACTCGACAAAACTGTGATTAATATACAGGGGCTTGTGAGTATTATTGCAAATCATTACTATGCCAATTTGCCAATAAATGCAGTAAATGCTTATACGTTCAGGGATTTTATTAAGCAGGATAATATAAAGCTACAGGCTAAAAAATTCGGAGATAGAGGTAAAAGCGAAATCGAGGCACTCAAAAAAGCGCGCCATGTAATCGGTCGCACCGATTGGGATAAGGCTTGCACTACGCAGATAAATTCTAATGTTAAGTATCATTTTTGTAATGAAACTTTACGCGATGCTTTTTACGAAAATAGTTGGGATATAAATAAATGTCAGCGCCACTCTATCTTTTTGAGTCAAGCGCAATATCCGATTAAGGGCTTCCATAATATGCTTGAAGCCATGCCTCATATACTTGCGCGTTTTAAGGACGCGCATATTTACGTTACAGGAAAAAGTCCGCTTGATGCGAGTGGTATTGCAAAACTCAAACAAACGTATTATAATAAATATTTAGGGGAATTGATAAAAAAGTATAGCCTCCAAGATAAAATAACTTTTTTAGGCTCGCT
>CAYJEK010000084.1:0-4135 GCA_964369205.1 uncultured Oscillospiraceae bacterium
ATAGATAAGGGACGGAAACTCTTATCGGAAGGAGATACAAAATGAGAGAAGGCATTCACCCAAATTACGTGGAATCAACTATTAAATGTGCTTGTGGTAACGAAATTAACACTCGTTCAACAAAAGAAAAAATAAGCATAGATGTATGCTCAAAATGTCACCCATTCTTCACAGGTAAACAAAAACTTGTTGATGCAGGCGGACGTGTTGACAGATTTAAAAAGAGATTCAACATTCAAGATTAAAAAACTATGGCCGGTTTATAAACCGGCCTATTTTTTCATTATAGGGATTTTAAATTTTAAAAAAGTAGTATAGTTTTGTAATAAAAAGGAATAGGATGTTTTTATGATTTATAAAACAGTTAAAAGTACACACACAGCAGTTATATATGAAAAAAAGAGTGAATTTATAGCCAATATTGCTCATGTAAAAACTGAAATAGAGGCAAAAGTTTTTTTAGATACTATTAGAAAAAAGCACCACACAGCAAATCACAACTGCTTTGCTTATATAATTAAAAATGAGAAAATAGAAAGACAAAGTGATGATGGAGAACCTGCAAAAACCGCAGGGATGCCTATACTTGAAGTGATAAGGCACGAAAATTTAGAAGATGTAATTGTTGTAGTAACAAGGTATTTTGGAGGAACACTCCTTGGAACAGGCGGACTTGTAAGGGCTTATACAGCCGCTGCAAAGGAGGCCGTTAATACCGCAGAAGTTTTAACATACACTCTGTGTAATGATTATTTTATAGAATTTGATTATTCTTTATTTGATAAATTAAAGGTAATCCTTGAAAATAATAATGCTAAAATTTTAGATACACAGTTTACAAATAATATTAAATTAGAATTTCGAACACTTAAAGGCGAAGAAGAAAACCTATTAAAAGAGATAGAAGTTTTAACAAAAGGTATGAGTGCAACATTTAAAGAAGAAATTTTTGATATTTTTTAAAAAATAAAAAGGTTTTTTAATAATGCACCTAGTATATTATATATTAAGGGGATAAATTTTAAAAAACGACAAAGTTTTAGAACTTTTAAAAAATAAAGAAAGGAGTATTCACGGTAAATGAAGAGCCCAAGAGAGATAACTTTAGATTTTGAAGAGGCAAATTTTTCAAAATATGCACAGCTTTCAAAAAATTCTAGAGGAAGAAAAAGAGAAGAAGAAGTTTGCAGTTTAAGAACTTGCTATCAAAAAGATAGAGATAAAATAATCCATTGCAATAGCTTTAGAAGGCTAAAACAGAAAACACAAGTTTTTATTTCGCCAAGAGGTGATCATTATAGAACAAGGCTCACTCACACCCTAGAAGTTACACAAATAGCAAGAACTATAGCAAGAGCTTTAAGATTAAATGAAGATTTAACAGAAGCTATAGCTATGGGACATGATTTAGGGCACACTCCTTTTGGTCATGCAGGAGAAAGAGTTTTAAATTCTTTAAATCCAAATGGATTTTATCACAATATACAAAGTGGTAGAGTAGTGGAGTTTTTAGAAAGAAATTTAAAAGGGCTTAATTTATCATACGAAGTTATAGATGGGATAAAAACCCACACAGGAGCAAAAGATCCTATAACTAGAGAAGGTATGATAGTGAAAACTGCTGATAGAATAGCTTATATAAACCACGATATTGAAGATGCTATAACAGCAGGGATTTTAAAAGAAAGCGATTTGCCAAAGGATACAACTGATGTTTTAGGCAATACAAAAAGCCAAAGAATAACAACTTTAATAAATTCTATGGTAGATAATAGTGCACAAGAAATAAAAATGGAAAAAGTGGTAACTGAAAAGTTTTTAAAACTTCGCCAATTTATGTATGATAGAGTTTATATAGAATCAGAAGCAAAAAAGGAAGAAACAAAGGTTGATAAACTAATAACTGATTTATATCATTATTTTAAAAAAGATAAAGATAAACTTCCTTTGATGTATAAAAATATAATAGAAATAGATGGAATAGATGCCGCGGTAACGGATTATATTCAAAGTATGAGTGATGATAAGGCAAATGGCATATTCCACGATGTATTTATTCCAAAGTCTTGGCATATAAAATAAGAAAAAAGCAAAAAAAACTAAAGGGAAGGAGTGATTAAATGGCAATACCTGCGCATTATATTCAAGAATTAGTTTCAAGAAATGATATTTATGATATTATTTCAAGTAAAGTGAATTTAAAAAGAAATGGCAGAACATATAAAGGTCTTTGCCCATTTCACTCAGAGAGAACACCGTCTTTTTTTGTTTATCCTGAAACACAGAGTTATTATTGTTTTGGGTGTGGCGCTGGCGGAGATGCTATAAACTTTATAAAAGAAACAGAAGGGCTTTCCTACATAGAATCAATAAAATTTTTAGCTTCAAGAAGCGGAATGACACTTCCCGATGAAGATGATGATACCTCGAAAATAAAATCAAGAATATATCAAATGAATAAAATAGCAGCAAAATTTTTCTATCAAAGTTTAAATACAGATGATGGAATAAAAGCGAGGAGCTATTTAAGAAAAAGAGGTCTTTTAGATAAAACTATAGTAAATTTTGGCCTTGGATACAGCCCAAACACATGGAATACTCTAGTTGATTTATTAAAATCAAATGGATTTCGTCTAGATGAGATAACAAATGCCTATCTTGGACTAACTTCTAAAAAAGGAAGTATATACGATGCCTTTCGTGATAGAGTTATGTTTCCTATAATAGATTTAAGAGGGAACGTTATAGCTTTTGGAGGCAGAATTCTAGATGAGGGCGGACCGAAGTATTTAAATAGTGGAGATACTCCAGTTTTTAAAAAGAGTAATAATTTATTTGCCTTAAATATAGCTAGAAAATCAAATAGAGATAGCATTATATTAGCAGAGGGGTATATGGATGTTATCGCTTTGCATCAAGCGGGATTTGATAATGCAGTGGCAACTTTGGGAACAGCCCTCACTGCGCAGCAAGCAAAATTAGTTGGTACTTATACAAAAAAGGTTGTAATTGCATATGATTCCGATGAAGCGGGGCAAAAGGCAACCAAAAAGGCTATGGAGCTTTTTTCAAAAGAAGAAATTGAAGTTCAAGTTTTGGAAATAGAAGGAGCAAAAGATCCCGATGAATTTATTAAAAATTTTGGTGTTCAAAGATTTGAAGCTTTACTTGAGGGAGCAAATAATGCCCTTGATTTTGAACTTATAAAACTTCGCAGTAATTATGATTTGAAAAAAACTGATGATTTAGTAAAATATTTAACAGAGGCTACAAAAATTTTAGCAAAGCTTAAAAATTCTATCGAGCAGGATGTTTATGCCGCAAGGCTAAGTAAAGAAACAGGAACAGATAAAGATTCAATTAAAAAGCAGATGGAATTTCATAAAAATCAATACTACAAAAAAGATAGGTACGAAAAAAGGCAGAAATTGCTAAAAGAGGGAACAGCCTCAAATGTTACAGTGGATTTAAGACAAAAAGGAAATACTTTATCAAAGGTATTTTTGCAGCAGCAAATAATTTATAGTCTTTTACATAATAATTCTTTATATGAGCATATTAAAGAAAAAATATCAGTTGAAAAATTCACAGATATAAATTTAAAGGAAATATTTGCAGTTTTATTGAATCTATTAAAAAATAATAAAAATATAGAATTTATTGATTTGTATCAAAATATAAGTGAAAATCAAAAAAATATATTATCGCAAATAATAGCGAGAAATCAGGACACAATAGTTAATAAAAGTGATGTTGATTATTATATAAACAGCCTATTAACATCAAAACTTATAGCTAGCGAAGCCCTAGAAAAATCGCCGGAAGAATTAGCAAAGAGATTTAAAGATTTAAAAGAGAAAAAAAGGTAAAATAGAGGAGAAAAATATGAGTAACAAAGAAAAAGAAAAGAAAATCACTACTATTCAAGAATTAGTTGAAATGGGAAAGAAAACAGGCAAAATAACAACTAAAGAAATAGGTGCATTCTTTGAAGAGGTAAATGCAGATATTGAACAGGTTGATAAAGTTTATGAAATGCTAGAAACTGCAAATATTGAAATTGTTGATATAGGTGATGGAGAAGAAGAGGAAGAAGTTTTAACAGATAAAAACGTTGAAAAATTTGAAAAAGTTC
>CAYJEK010000085.1:0-4121 GCA_964369205.1 uncultured Oscillospiraceae bacterium
AATTTAAAACAATCTGTGGGTTTGCTTCTCTTTTTAATTCGATAACAACCCTCATACCTTCTCTATCAGATTCATCTCTTAAATCAGAAATTCCCTCAATTCTCTTATCTTTAACTAAATCAGCGATTTTTTCTATCATATTCGCTTTATTAACCATATAAGGAATTTCAGTTATTATTATTTGGTATCTTCCGTTATCTCTTTCTTCAATTACAGCCCTGCCACGAAGAGTAATTTTTCCTCTACCAGTAGCATAAGCTGAGCGAATTCCACTTCTACCCATAATAATACCGCCAGTTGGAAAATCAGGTCCTGGGATATGTTCCATAATTTCGTGATATTCAATTTCTGGATTATCAATAACAGCTATAACTCCATCTATAACTTCTCTAATATTATGAGGAGGAATATTTGTAGCCATACCAACAGCAATACCAGTAGATCCGTTCATTAATAGTGTTGGAACTCTAGTTGGAAGAACTGAAGGTTCTGTTGTTGAATCATCATAGTTTGGAACAAAATCAACTGTTTCTTTTTCTATATCTTTTAGCATTTCCCCTGCTATTTTATCCATTCTAGCCTCGGTATAACGATAAGCCGCAGCAGGATCTCCATCAACAGAGCCAAAGTTTCCTTGGCCATCTATTAAAGGATATCTTAAAGAGAAATCTTGAGCCATACGAACAAGAGCATCATAAACAGAGCCATCGCCGTGTGGGTGATATGAGCCAAGAACAGCCCCAACTGTATCCGCTGATTTTTTATAAGCATGAGAAGAATCAAGGCCTTTTTCAAACATTGTGTATAAAATTCTTCTATGAACTGGCTTTAGCCCGTCTCTTACGTCTGGTAGAGCCCTTGATACAATAACTGACATAGAATAAGCAAGAAAGCTTTTTTCCATCTCTTTTTCTATATCAACATTAATATATTTTGTATTATCTATCGACATTTTTTAACCGTCCTTTTTTATATTTTATCCTTATTTTTTAAAGATAAAATCTATCCCTAATCTAAAATTTTACATTCAATCCAATCTTTTAGATTATATTCTTTTTTTATATCTTCTATTAATTTATAAACTTTTTCTTCATTTTCTTCATTAAGGCATCTCTTTGGAATAAGCATATAATGAAATCCTCTTATAGATTTATCTTTTGAAATTTTTAAAACAAAAACTATTAATCTCTTTGTTATCTTAATGTTTTTTAGTTTATCATAAGAAAAGTATCTTCTATTTTCATTAGTTAAGTATTCTATTTCTTTTTCTTTAAAAACTATCATTCCATTTTCACTTGAAAAAAACTTATTTCCAGCAGCATCACTTTTAATTAGATGCTCAATAGAATAATTATAATCAGTGCGACTTCCAATAAAATACTTATATAAAAAATTTACTAAAGAGAAAAACCAAAATGAAATTGGAAAATATACTGCCTCATCAACTATTATATTAGAATTTAAAAATAAAATTATAACTCCTATAAAGAAAACACTTTGATAAATAAAAACTTTTAAACAGCTTTTTTTTTCAATTTCATAATTTTCAGTTAGCTCTAATATCTCAGTTTGAATAAAATCTTGCTGATTTATATCAATATCAATTTGTATTGGAAAATTCATAAAATTATTCCCCTATTAGATATCTAAATCTTTTGCATATTTTGCATTTTTCTCGATGAACTCTTTCCTTGGCGCAACTTTATCGCCCATTAAAATAGTGAAAACTTCGTCTGCTTTTTGAGCATCTTCTAAATTAATTCTTTTCATAAATCTATGTTCTGGATTTAGAGTTGTTTCCCATAATTGCTCAGGATTCATCTCACCCAAACCTTTAAATCTGCCAAGTTTATATCCAGTTCCGCCCATTTCAGCTATAATTTCATCTTTTTGTTCTTCATCATATGCATAGCGAATTTCTTTACCTTTTGTAACTTTATATAAAGGAGGCATAGCTATATAAACATAACCACCTTCTATAACAGGTCTCATAAATCTAAATAAGAATGTTAAAAGTAAGGTTCTAATATGGCTTCCATCAACGTCGGCATCGGCCATTATTACCACTTTGTGGTATCTTATCTTTTCTATATCTATCTCATCCCCAATTCCGCAGCCTAAAGCCGTTACAACTGGGATTAATTTTTCATTTCCATAAACTTTATCAAGGCGAGCTTTTTCAACGTTTAGCATTTTTCCCCATAAAGGAAGAATTGCCTGGAATTCTCTATTTCTTCCGCTTTTTGCAGAGCCAGCCGCTGAGTCACCTTCCACTATATATATCTCGCTCTTTGCAGGATCTTTGCTTGAGCAGTCGGCAAGTTTACCTGGAAGACGTGCAGTTTCAAGGGCTGATTTTCTTCTAACGAGTTCTCTTGCTCTTTTTGCTGCCTCTCTTGCTCTTTGAGCATTTTGAGCTTTTTCATAAACAGCTTTTGCAACAGCAGGATTTTCCTCAAAAAAGTCTTTTAATTTTTCATAAACTAAATTTTCTACAAGGCCGCGAACCTCAGTATTTCCAAGTTTTGCTTTTGTTTGTCCTTCGAACTGTGCCTCTGTAACTTTAACTGATATAACAGCTGTTAATCCTTCACGAACATCATTACCAGAAAGATTATCATCTTTTTCTTTTATAAATCCTTTTTGACGTCCAAAATCATTAAAAACTCTAGTTAAAGCATTTTTAAATCCTTGTTCGTGTGTTCCCCCATCTGGAGTATTTATATTATTAGCAAAAGAAATTAGCAGTTCATTATAGCTATCATTATATTGAATTCCTATTTCAGCTGTTGAACTTGCAGTTTCTGTTTTTAAATGGATAACAGGATGTAAAACTCCCATATCTCTTTTTTCATGAATATACTCAACGAAGCTTTTAACACCGCCCTCATAATGCATATCTTCAATTTTTACTTCTTCATCTCTTTCATCAGTTAAAGTAATTTTTAGTCCTGCATTTAAAAAAGCCTGCTCTCTTAATCTTTTTTCTAAAACATCAAATTCATATTCTAATGTTTCAAACATTTCATAGTCTGCTTTAAAAGTTACTTCTGTTCCTTTTTTATCGCTATCGCCAACTCTTACTAAATCATTATCAGCCACACCTCTTTTAAAGCTTTGAGTGTATTCACCCTCACCATTATGAACAGTTACAGTTAGCCATTCACTAAGTGCATTAACAACAGAAGCACCAACACCATGTAAACCACCTGAAACTTTATATCCACTTTCCTCACCGCCGAATTTTCCGCCTGCATGAAGAATAGTGAAAACAACAGTTACAGCTGGTATTCCAAGTTTTGGCTGAATACCAACAGGTATCCCCCTACCATTATCCTGAACTTTTATTATATTATCTTTTAAAATTGAAACATTAATATGGCTACAATATCCAGCTAATGCCTCATCAATAGAGTTATCTACTATTTCATAAACTAAATGGTGCAATCCTTTTGGCCCTGTTGATCCGATATACATACCAGGCCTTTTTCTAACAGCTTCAAGCCCTTCTAAAACTTGAATTTGCTCGCCCCCGTAATTACCCATTACCTTTTCTTCAATATTTGACATCTAAAAACCCAATCCTTTCAACTAGAAAAATAATCTTTTTAATTATTTTTCATTTAGCTTAAAATTTAAATTAAAAGCTATTTTTTTGTGAATATTAAAATAATTCTAATCTCTTTTTTAAAACAGATGGCATCAATTCAACTATATAAACACTGCCATCTCTCATTAAAATAAAACTTTTTGGTATATCATTTATAATATACACAGTTTTCTTTTCCTCTTCTTTTTTATTTAAAAAATCTCTTGTTTGATTATTAATAGTGGTGTTATCCAAATCAAAAATCCCAACAATGTCATCTTTTTTAATTAAATAATCTGCGCCTATTTCTATATACAATTTATATTAACCTCATTTCATTCGTTTAATATAAAGTAATTCATTTAATATAAATTTACTTGTCCATCTATAAGCTTAAATTTTTTGCTTTTTGCAAGGCTAATTCTATCCTCATCACAAGATGATATAAAAACTTGCTTGTTTTTTATATGATTCAAAAGATATTCTTGGCGAGAATAATCAAGTTCACTCAAAACATCATCTAATAAAATAA
>CAYJEK010000086.1:0-3918 GCA_964369205.1 uncultured Oscillospiraceae bacterium
ACAGAGACTTATTTGGTTATAAAAAGCATACGTTTACTGGTGTCGACTATGTTGAGTACTACACTGAGCTTATCCGTGGAGAAGGCGCAGAAGTAGAAGTAATTTTCGCAAATGATGCTAGAGCTATCCTAGATTACACTAAAAACGTTTTATGTTGTGATATCCACACTAGAGAAAGAAGCAAGCGCTTGCTTAAAGCTGCTGGAGCTCAAACTGTACTTGGTATGGATGATATATTAAAAGAAAGCGTTAATGGCAGTGGTTGCAACCCAGATTACGGACTACTAGGATCAAATAAAGCTACTGAAACTACAGTTAAGTTATTCCCTACTGATTGCGAAGCACTTGCTAAAAACATCCAAAGCGATTTACTAGCTAAAACTGGCAAAAACATTGAAGTTTTAGTATATGGTGATGGCGCATTCAAAGACCCAATCGGAAAAATTTGGGAACTAGCTGATCCAGTTGTTTCACCTGGCCATACAGATGGTCTACACGGAACACCAAATGAGCTAAAACTAAAATATCTTGCTGATAATGATTTTGCTGATTTAAGTGGTGAAGCTTTAAAAGAAGCTATCTCAAAAACAATCATGGAAAAAGATGCAAAAAACCAAAGTTTAGTTGGACAAATGGCTACTCAAGGAACTACGCCTAGACGCCTGACTGACCTTATCGGATCATTATGTGACCTTACTTCAGGTAGTGGAGATAAAGGTACGCCAATCGTATTAATCCAAGGTTACTTTGATAACTACACTGACTAATCTCTGCATACATTTTAAATAACCTATATATAATCCCAAAGAAAAGAGAGTACTTAATAAGTACTCTCTTTTCTTTGGGATTATATTTTTGGCAAATCTATTTGCACAGAAATTATCTCATTTGTAGTAATATTCATTACGCCTTGCACTTCTTCTACTTTTTTGCGCAACCCAGCAAGTCCCCCACCTTCTACAATCTTTATATGCGGTTTGTTAAGTTTATTTTGTATCACAATGCTGTGATTTTGTTGGCTTTCTGCTATATTTACAATTAACTCTTTTGCTTTTGCGTGGTGAATCGCATTTTTTAGCGTTTCATTGATAGCTAAGAGCATAATCTGATTAATGAGCTCATTCTCAGGTAAAACTCCGCTTATTTTCAGTGAGCAATCCATCTCTTGTGCTAACGCTTCGATTTCATCTAAGTTTAAATTAGCAATACCCTCTTTACCTGATAATTGTGTGATAGTGCTAGTAAATTCGTCCCATAAACCAATTAAGTTTTCTGTTTCGTCTTCGTTTTCCTTTTCTTTTAAAACTTTCCGTGTCATCATTATTATGTTCCCGAAATTATCATGGAACTTAATCTTCATATCAAGTGCTACTTTTTGGGCAGCATTTTCCTCGATAGTAGCATATAGTTTTTTAAGTCGAACTTGCTGGTTTAATAGCTTTACATTAGCATCGTTAATATTTATTGATAGATTAAACAAATCTGTAATCTTAGTAGCTTTTATTTGAAAATATTTAACTTCATCGATTATACATGGCGTTTGCGAGAATTGCCAGACTTCGTTATCACTAAATAAAAAAGCAGGCATTTCGCCTTTTAGTACACATTTATCACTACTTTCTAGTGACTTGATATCATTCCAAAAAGCCTTGCCACTTACTAAGTTCTTACTCGTTAGTTCTATACAAAGTTGATGTATTATCCTATTTGACAAGAACAAATCCCCATATTCAGACATAAAGATTAGTCCTGTCGGTAAATTTTCGATTGCTTCTTTTATAGACATATCATTAAGTTTTGTTTTCCTAAGCGTATTTAGCTTAATTAACATTATGATAGAAAGTGCAATCATAAATATTGTAAAAACAACATGAACATATAGCGGTATGCTATTAATGAATAAACTAAGCTCAGTCATAACTAAATCATATTCTTGAACGTACCTAAAAATTTCTACATAAGATGAAATTAAAATTATACTTGATAAAAATAAAAGAGCAAATATTATTGATATTATTTTTTTATTACTAAGATGAATATGCATAATTGTAGAGATGAGCAAAATTGTGCTAGCAAACAGAAAAAATGACAAAAATAAAAGCCCTGATGTTTCGCTCAAATCCATAAAACCCATATTTGTCACTCCTTTAAATATTCGGTAATATTAACTTTAAGTGGAAGCTATCGTCATCGGATACCGCTACTAGCTTACCTGAAAATTGCTTTACTAATTCTGTTTGATAATGTATAACATCAAATAGTTCGTTGCTTAAATCTTTATCAAACTGAATAGTAAATCTTAAGTTTTCTACATCTTTTGAATAGGTGATGTACAGCGTATTAATATCAAATTTTACTTTTTCAATCAATGCTTCAAACAAATCATATGTGATGATAGCATTAGCAAAACTCATTAAAAAGCTATCTGTTATATTAATAGCACAATTTATATCGCTAAATCTTAGGATTTGAAAAGACTCTTCAAATGCTCTTACCATTTCCTCAGTAGATATAAGCTTATCCGTTTGACCCATAATAATAAGATTTACTTTTCTTTTGATGTATACTGAAACAATGCTAATTTCATAGAGTAGTTTTTTACGATTAACATAATCTAAATCTTTACTACGTCTAATGTAATCCTCAACTTTTTTACTATGAGGTATCATTTTTTCAATCAATAACTCATGTAATACCTCTTGCTCTTTTATACGTGTTCTTTCTTCTTTTTGCTTGTTTTCTTCAGCTAATATAGTAACATCTACCACAAGACTCTCGTTTAGCTGCTCTAAATTATCTATAAGGCTGTATATTTCTGAAACATCACTTTTCCAAAAAATATACCCTCCATTTATTGGAGCTAAATGTCCTAGTGTGCTCTTATCGATTGTTATGCTTGAAGCCTCTTTTAAGCGCAAAAACTGCTCATTGGTAATAGCGGTTTGTGTAGCAGACTTGATGCTTGGGGTACCATCGCTTGATAAAATTAGCGCTTCAATATCAGAAATTTCGAAAAATTCATTATGTGATGTGTTCGAATGTATAAGCTTTTCTTGAATGCAAGCCTCAAAAAACGCCAGTGAAATTAAACATATAAAAGTAGTAAGATCTGTAAAATAGATACTAATAATAGGGAAAAAATAATAAATGATTAAATATCCTGCAGTTGCAATAAATAGATAAATTAAAAGTTTAGGCGCTTTTTTACTCAATGATGTTTTGATAAAATTTCGTGTCAAAGTAAAAATAGCTGCTATGAGTAATGAGAATGTGAAAACAACAATTACATAGTACCACGGTTCACGAGTAGTAGTTTGATACTTCTCTAAAATAGTAATATCAAGGGTAAACACTAGCTGGTGAAAATCGTTTGTCAAAACTAAGAGTATCAAAAAAACTGCTGGTATGTATAATAAATTCCACTTTTTGTCAGGACGATGGTTTTCATCTAAATTAATAGAAAGTGTCATGAAAAAGAAGGTAAGTGGTATCATTATCATCGGAAAATAAAACGCATACCAAGTTAAATGCTCAAAAAAAGGAGAAAGTACAAATATTGACCACTTTAATGAACGAAATGTAACCCATAAAACTATTGTTATTCCAAGAAAAAAAAGATATTGCCGTAAATATCTTTGCATTATTCTTTTTCTTATATTTGTCACCCAAGTGACAAATATCCCCAAATGTATTGATGTAGATATATAAAATAAAATTTGTTCTTTAAAAACTACATCTGATATTCTGCCCATATGTGTGATATGTTGTGAAAGGGCTATGAGTATGATTACAATAATTGCGTTAAGTAGAATTTTTTTATTTTGTCTGTTCATACAATTAAACCTTTCTAAAACTTAATATTTCCAATCTAATTATAGCATATTTTTACAAATTTTCACAGCATAATTTTGCTTTTAA
>CAYJEK010000087.1:0-3889 GCA_964369205.1 uncultured Oscillospiraceae bacterium
GTTCCTTCAACTTCGATTACATCATCTTTAGCCATGTATTCCTCCTAAAAGATAAGACTATTTATAGTCTTTTTTAGATGCTTATTATACTTTGTAGCTTCTTTGTGTATGTTATAATCAGTGATTTTTATATGCTTTATCTTCTTTTTCTTTGGATTTTCGATTTTTCTTATCTTTCCATCAGCAAGATATGCATACTCACCTCTTAGCTCAACAACACAGAAATAACTATCCTTGTCTCGCCCTTTTAAAGATTTAACTATGCTTCCTATTGTAAGATTCATAATTAAAACCTCTAACACTGTGTTAAAATTATAGGCTCACTATTTGTTATTAAAACAGTGTGCTCAAAATGAGCAGATAGTTTGCCATCTAAAGTTTTAACAGTCCAGCCGTCTGGCAAAACTTTAACTTGGTATGTGCCCTCGTTTATCATAGGCTCTATTGCAATAGTCATGCCTTTGGCAAGTCTTACGCCTCTTCCTTCTATGCCTGTATTTGGCACTTCTGGCTCCTCGTGAAGATTTTTTCCTATTCCATGTCCTATAAACTGACGAATAACTCCATAACCATTATTTTCTGCATGAGACTGGATTGCAAACCCTAAATCACCAATCCTGTTTCCTGCAATGCATTTCTTTATTGCAAGATCTAAACATTCTTTTGTAACTTTTAATAATCTTTCTGCAGCTGGTGATACTGTTCCCACTTTATAAGTGAAAGCATTATCACCGTGAAAGCCATTTATATTAGCTCCCACATCAACACTAACTATATCACCATTTCTTATTATAGTTTTTTTAGAAGGAATTCCGTGTATAACTTCATCATTGATAGATATACATGCACTTCCTTTAAATCCACCATAACCTAGAAAGGATGGCTTTGCCCCTTTGGAGACAATAAAGTCGTGTATTATTTTATCTAGCTCATAGGTGCTCATTCCCGCAGTAATACTCTCACCTGCAATTTTTAGAGCCATCGCACTAATATTACCTGCAAGCTTCATTTTTTCAATTTCTGCTTCGTTTTTAATACTAATCACGGTTTTAAACTCCTAAAGCTTCTAATATTAAATCAGTTATTTCATTTACTGATCCTGTACCATTAACATTTAGTAATTTTTCTTGATTTTTATAATAGTCAATAAGTGGTGCTGTTAAATTATGATAATTTACAAGTCTTGCTTTAACTGTTTCTGGCTTATCATCATCTCTTATAAAGAGTTTTTCGCCACAAACATCGCAAATACCTTCCACTTTTGGTTTTTTATAAAGGATGTGATATGAAGCACCGCACGGTGAAACTCTTCTTCCGCTCACACGAGAGATTATTTCATCATCACTAACGTCTATATTTACAGCCTTATCAATTCTAATTCCCATTTCATCAATGGCCTTTGCTTGTGCGATAGTACGAGGAACGCCATCAAGAACAAATCCTTTTTTAGCGTCGTCTTCGCTTAATCTATCTTTTATTATTCCGATGATAACCTCATCTGGAACTAAATCTCCAGCATCCATAAAAGCTTTAGCTTTTTTGCCAAGCTCTGTGCCGTTTTTAATTGCAGCACGAAGGATATTACCTGTTGAAATAGTTGGAATATTTAATTTTTCGCAGATAATTTCTGCTTGTGTGCCTTTGCCAGCTCCTGGAGCACCTAATAAAATAATGTTCATTTTTTGTGTCTCCTTAATTAATCTAATATTTATTCTAAGAATCCTTTATGATGTCTCATAACCATTTGGCTCTCTAGCTGTCTTGCAACTTCTAGAGCAACACCTACTACGATAATTAGTGATGTACCACCAAGTTGGATGTTTGTACCTGTTACATTACCTATGAATATAGGTGAAATTGCAACAACTACTAGGAACATTGATCCTATGAATGTGATTCTTTTTATAACATTTGCTATAAAATCTTCTGTGTTTTTACCTGGTCTAAAACCTGGAATTGTACCATTGTTTTTGCGAAGGTTGTTCGCTATTTCAATTGGACTATATTGTGTTTGAACATAGAATGTGTTGAATCCAAAGATTAAAAGGCCATAAACAACGGCATATAATATGCTATCATAGCTAAAGATTTCTAAAAAGCTTGCCCAGAAATCGCTTTCGATTTGGAAGAAGCTAATTATAGTCCCTGGAAGGCTAACTATAGCACCTGCAAATATAATTGGCATAACACCAGACATATTTACTTTTATTGGTAGGAATGTGTTTTGTCCACCCATCATTTTTCTTCCAACAACACGTTTTGCGTATTGAATTGGAATTCTTCTCTCACCATTACTTAAAACAACTGCAAAGCCTATAGCTAAAACAGTTAAAACTAAAAGTAGTGGTACTAAGAAGTAGTTTATAACAACTTGTTCTTCTACTGCTAATACTATTAAATTAACAAAGTATAAAGCAGTTGAATCAAGTCCTGATATAATACCTGCAAAAATGATAACTGATATACCACTTCCGATACCTTTTCCATCTACTTGTTCTCCAAGCCACATAACAAGCATAGTACCTGCTAAAAATGCTAAAACAATTATTACAGCTGCGAAAACGCCTTCAAGGCCTTCTGTGTATAATAGTGCATTTTGTGCTCTTAAAACAAAGTAGTACATGATAGCAAGTAAAGTACCAATACCTGCACCTACATATCTTGTGATTTTTGCTATTTTCTTTCTACCTTCTTCACCCAGTTTTGATAGCGTTTCAAGATAAGGAATCGCTATTGTTAAAAGAGTCATTATGATAGAAGCATTAATATAAGGGATAACCCCTAAAGCGAATAGAGTAACATTTGCAAAAGCGCCGCCGCTTAAAGTATTTAAGTATCCGAACATAAAGTCTTCACCGGAACCTACCATAGCTTGTATTGCAGCTGGATTAACAAAAGGAACTGGTATTTTAGCACCTATTCTGTAAACTACGATAATCATTAAAGTGAAAATGATTTTTTTACGAAGTTCTTGTATTTTCCACGCATCTTTAAAAATTTTAAGCACTCTATTTCACCTCAGCTTTCCCGCCTGCTTTTTCGATTTTCTCTTTAGCAGTAGCAGTAAAAGCTTTAAGCTCAACAGTTAAAGGTTTAGTTAATTCACCATTACCTAAAACTTTGATACCATCTTCAACTTTTTTTACTAGTCCGCTAGCTACAACAGCAGCTTCATCTACAACACTGCCCGCTTCAAATCTCTCTTCAAGATCACTAATTTTAATTGTAGCGTATACTGTTGCGAAAAGTGAGTTGTTAAAACCGATTTTAGGAAGTCTTCTTTGTAGTGGTAATTGACCACCTTCAAAGCCTGCCTTTTTAGCGCCTGAACGAGCTTTTTGACCTTTGTGGCCAAAGCCTGCAGTTTTACCGTTACCACTTCCGTGACCACGGCCTTTTCTTTTAGCAGCTTTTTTAGAACCAGCTGCTGGTTTTAGTTCATGAAGCATCATATTGTGCACCTCCCTGTTTATTAGTTAGTAACTTTTACAAGGTGTGAGATTTTTTTAATCTTACCTTTAGTTGCAGCGTTATCAGGCTGAGTTGTTACATCACCAATCTTTTTAAGACCAAGTGCAGCTGCACAATCTTTTTGATTTTGTAAACGTCCTGCTAAACTTTTTACTAATTTAATAGTAATTGTTCCTTTAGCTTCTGCTTTTTTAGCAGCTGGTTTTTTTGCAGCTGTTTCGCCTTCTGCTTTTTTAGCAGCTGGTTTTTTTGTAGCAGTTTTTGTAGCTTTTGGTTTTTCTTCACCTTCAGCTTTTTTAGTTGTCTTTTTAGCTGCTGGTTTTTTTACTGTTTCACCTTCTGCTTTTTTAGCAGCTGGTTTTTTTGTTGTTTTCTTAGCAGGAGCTTTTTCTGCTAATTCATCTTTTTTGATTTCATC
>CAYJEK010000088.1:0-3871 GCA_964369205.1 uncultured Oscillospiraceae bacterium
TTTTGGCATCTGTACATACTTTTTTTACAATATTTATGTTTTTCTCCCATTTTTTTATTATATAAGTAGTTTGGGCCACTAAAGTGATGGGTTTTTCGTTATTTTGACCATAAGAAAGCCAATTTTTTAAATCTTCAGGTTCATTGAAAATATGTTTTTCATTTTCAGTGTAGCTTGCAATAGCAATAACTTCTGGATGATTTTCATCTCCTGCGATTATTAAAACTCTATTTTCATTTTCCGCTTCAAGCGCAAGTCTGTGTATTTTTTTAACATACGGGCAGGTTGCATCATGGATATTATCTCCATATTTTTTTAAAAATTCATAGTCGTTTTTTTCTATACCATGACTTCTTATAACAGCATCATATCCATTTGGAATTTCTAAATCATCTAGGATTATAACTCCATTTTTCTTCATATCATCAACAGCTTGAGTGTTGTGAATTAAAGGGCCTATTGTTGCCACTTTTTTTTCTTTTTTTATTAAATCGTATGTTATATCAACGGCACGCTTTACCCCAAAGCAAAAGCCTGCACTTTTTGCAAGTGTTACCTTCATAAAAAGTTTTTTCCTTTATTTTAAAATGGATTATCTTGATACTCTTTTAGTATATCGGCAAATCTCTCCTCAAGTTTAGTTTTTGCTGTTCTTAATCCTTCTCTGCCAGTATTTTCTAAATCCATATCCTCTTTAAGTATTGGTTTTCCATAAACAACTCTAACTTTTTGAAAAAAATGAATTTTATCATCTTTAGTTGGATATATAACTCTGCAAGGAATTATATCCGCCCCAGTTTGGGCCGCTATCATAAAAATACCTGATTTTAATTTTAGCATTTCATTACTTTTGCCCCTTGTTCCTTCTGGAAAAATCAGCATTCCTCTGCCGCCTTTTATATCATTTATCGCTTTATTTATAGCAGTTTTATCTCCTGTTCCTCTTTCCACTGGAAACACTCCAAGGCGAGAGAAAAACCAAGCAGGAAACGGCTTTTTAAATAGTTCAGCCTTGCCCATTACAGCAAACTTTTTTCCGTATCCATATGGCATAACCATAAAAATTGGATCAATTATCGTTAAGTGGTTTGAACATAAAATATACGGCCTTCCATTTTTTTTATATTCTCTTATATAATGTGCATTCTTATGTTTAAAATTGTAAACAATAGGAAACAAAATCAGCACAAGTGTTAGCATAAAAATATATACCATATCTATTAATTTTTCCTTTCTTTTACCCAGAAATTTTATTTTATCTTTTCTTTTATTATATTTAAAATTTTATCGCAAACTTCTTCTAGTGTCAAATCATCAGTTTTAAAAAGTATTGCATCCTCAGCTTTTCTTAAAGGAGCTTCTTTTCTATTAATATCATTAAAATCTCTTTTATTAATATCCTCTAAAACATCTAAAAATTCAATGTTTTCTCCCTTATTTATAAGCTCTAGCATCCTTCTTTTGGCTCTTATTTCAGCGCTCGCTTCCATAAAGATTTTAACTGTTGCATCTGGCAAAACCACTGTTCCTATGTCTCTACCATCCATTAAAACAGAATTTTCACTTGCAATTTCTCTTTGAGTTTTTAGTAAAAATTCTCTTACTGTTTTATAAGAAGCCACAACACTTGTAGCGAGTGAGACTCTATTTTCTCTTATAGAATTTGATACATCTTCTCCATTTAAAATAACCTTTTGAGTGCCATCTTTATAATCTATATCAATATTTATTTTCTCTAAATTAATATAAACTGCTTCTTCGCTATTAATATCCACATTATTATTAAGCATAAACAGAGCTATCGAGCGATAAAGAGCACCAGTATCAAGATAGATTATCCCAAGCTTTTGAGCTAATAATTTTGCAATGCTACTTTTTCCAGCACCACTTGGCCCATCAATGGCAACTTGATATTTTTTCATAATTATCCTCATTTCTTCCTTTGAGTTTTGTGTGTTTTGCCACACTCAGATTAAAAGTAGTAAATATATTTAATACCCATTTATTATTGAATCTGCTGCAAGATATGCTGTTGAAAATGCTATTTGCAAATTATATCCGCCCGTGTAAGCATCAACATCGATAACCTCGCCTATAAAATATAAATTCTCTTTTATTTTTGATTGCATATTACTAGGATTTATCTCTTTAGTTGAAATGCCACCTGCTGTTATAACGGCTATATCTAATTTATATTTTGATTTTAATTTTATAGTGAAATTCTTTAAAAGGCTAACGAGTGATAATCTTTCCTCTTTAGTGATTTGATTTATATTTTTTTCTAAATCAATTCCCCATTTCTCTAAAACAACTGGTATCATAGATTTTGGCAGTAATTTATCTAAAGAAGAAGAGGCTTTTTTAGAGGCAAATTTTTCAAAATCTTCACCCACTCTTTTATATAAAACTTCATTTGATAAAGCCGGCTTTAAATCAATAACGGCTGTGTGTTCTTTTATTTTATCATCTTTAATATGGCAAGAAGCACTTAAAACTAAAGGTCCTGTTATCCCAAAATGAGAAAACATCATCTCGCCTTGCTCAGAAAACACCTTTTTGCCTTTATACATAATTGATAAATTAACATTTTTAAGTGAAAGTCCCATCATTTTTTGGCAATCGTTTCCATCTTCTACTAGTGGCACAAGACTAGCTGTTGGTTTTATAATCGTGTGCCCTACTTCTTTTGCAAATCTATATCCATCTCCGGTACTTCCTGTATTTTTATAAGACATACCGCCTGTTGCAACTATTACTTTATCTGCATATAATTTTTTATTTTTTAAATTAACCCCTACAACCTTATCTCCATCAGTGATAAGACTTTGAACTTCATCATAGATAATTTGTGCATTTTTTGCATGCTTTTCAAGCGCGATTTTTATATCAAGAGCCTTATCAGAAACCGGGAAAACTCTTCTTCCTCTTTCTGTTTTTAGCTCTACTCCTAAATTTTCAAATTTTTCCATAACCATATATGGCGGATACTGATAAATAGCAGAATATAAAAACTTCGGATTACTCCTTACATTTTTTAAAATAGTTTCTTCATCGCTATCATTTGTTAAATTACATCTGCCTTTTCCAGTTATAAGCAGTTTTTTTGCCGTTACATCCATATGCTCTATAATTTTTACATTATGTCCGCTATCTGCTAAAAATCCACCGCAAAAAAGCCCTGATGCTCCTGCACCAATTATTATTATATCCATTTTATTCCTCAATATTAAATATCTTTTTAAAGATAACATCTTTATTTCTTTACAATTTATTATTATATCATATTTTTTATAAAAAAAGAAGTGATTAAAATCACCTCTTTTATTTTTTATATTATTCTAAAATTTCATCAATATTTTCATCTATTTCAACTTCGCTTTTTATAAAAGTTTTTCTAATAATCACTAAAATTGCTATACCTGCTATAAAACTTACTCCTATAATTGGAATTAAATTTATTCTCTCATCCGTTTGCGATGGAATATCCGCTCCTTTAAAAGCTCCGTATGGAACTATTGCATCTTCAATAAAAACTCCTCCCACGGGCTGGGCTGTGGCTGTTGGCTCTGGTGTTGGAGTTGCGTATTTATTTTTATAGCTTGGAGTTATTGGCATTGCCGCGGATACCGCCAAAATCTCCTCTTTTTGATAAATTGATTTTGCATCTACTGAGTGTGTTGTAAATAAAAATATAACTGCAAAAACAAGGCTTAACATTTTAAACATAGCTTTTTTCATAGCTTTCACCTCTATTTTTTGTAAAATAACACAATTTTGTGTTTATAGTTTATTTTTATAATATTATTATATCATTATTTATAAAAAACTGCAATTAAAAAAGCGAGGAAAGTTTTTCCATTTAAAACATCCT
>CAYJEK010000089.1:0-3816 GCA_964369205.1 uncultured Oscillospiraceae bacterium
GAAGAAGAGGAAGAAGTTTTAACAGATAAAAACGTTGAAAAATTTGAAAAAGTTCTTTCTGCAGAAGGTGTAAGCATAGATGACCCTGTTAAAGTTTATTTAAAAGAGATAGGCTCATTCCCTCTTTTATCACTAGAAGATGAAATCGACCTTGCTGAAAAAATCTTAGAAGGAAGCGAAAGAGCTAAAAAGAAATTAGCAGAAGCAAACCTTCGTTTAGTTGTTTCTATTGCTAAAAGATATGTGGGAAGAGGTATGCTATTTTTGGATTTAATTCAAGAAGGAAACCTTGGTTTAATTAAAGCTGTTGAAAAATTTGATCACACTAAAGGATTTAAATTTTCAACATATGCAACTTGGTGGATTAGACAAGCTATAACAAGAGCTATAGCAGATCAAGCAAGAACAATCCGTATTCCAGTTCACATGGTTGAAACTATTAATAAAGTTAAAAAAGTGCAAAGTCAACTTCTTCATAAAAATGGACAAGAGCCATCTGTTGAAGATTTATCATTAGAGCTTGGTATGCCGCAAGATAAAATAAGGGAAATATTAAAAGTAGCCCAAGAGCCAATAAGTCTTGAGAGTCCTATTGGTGAAGAAGAAGATAGTAGTTTAGGAGATTTTATCCCAGATTACGACGCTCCAATTCCAGAAGAGGCTGCAACACATACTCTTTTAAGAGAACAATTAAGTGAAGTGCTTTCAACTCTTACTCCAAGAGAAGCAAAAGTTCTAGCTCTTCGTTTTGGAATAGAAGGCGGAAGAAGTAGAACACTTGAAGAAGTTGGAAAAGAATTTAATGTAACTCGTGAGAGAATTCGTCAAATCGAAGCTAAAGCTTTAAGAAAACTTCGTCACCCAAGCAGAAATAAAAAACTAAAAGACTTTTTAAACTAATTTTAAAAGGAGGTTTGTTTAATGTATATAACACAGGAAACAGATTATGCTGCAAGAATAGTATTTTCATTAGCAAAAGCTGAAAATAGAAAAGATGCAAAAACAATAAGCGAAGAAACAGGGGTTACTCTAAGGTTTTCACTTAAAATTCTTCATAAGTTAGTTCAAAATGGAATAGTAAAATCTTATAAAGGAACTAAAGGTGGATATGAAATTGCAAAAGAGCCAAGTGAAATTAGCCTTTTAGATATAATGCAAACAACTCAAGGTGAATCTAAAATGTTTAAGTGCGAGGATGGTACATATACATGTTCTAATAAAAATCACGGAATTTGCAGACTGCAAAAAGAATTCACTAATATTAGTAAAGAAACAAATCAAAAATTAAGAGATTTAACATTTGATAAGCTTATATAGAAAAAAGACTTTGCCGATAGGCAAAGTCTTTTTTTGTTTAATTAAACCTTTGATTTATTAAAAATAAGTGATTTCATATCAAAAATTTTAAAAACTTCAATAGTTTGAATTGTAATTAAAAATAAAGTTGGTAAAAACATTAATATTAGGCACTGCCCATAATGATTATATGTGTGCGGAGCAGCGAGTATATACCAAGAAAGCGGAGATAAAAACGAGATAATAGTGAAAATTGATAGGTTTATAATTTTTTTATTATTTTTAGTTTTAGTACTAAAAAAGCAAAATAGGCAATTTAATATACAGATTATTATTATGTGTATATATAAAAAAGATAAATTAAAAACATTAAAAACTTCCTGTGTTAACATACGCATAAAAACATCTATTATTGAATGTGTAAAATGTTCATCCCCGGCTATTCTAGATTGAAAATTACGAAGCATTAATGAGAAAAAACTATCAGTCGAGCCGTAGGCAAAAGATATTTGAAAAGCATGTACCATAAGAGCTGTCATAAAAGCAGAGAGTGCACCTAATGAGCCGATAATAAAAACAGTAATATTTTTTTTGATGTTTTCTTTTTTATCAATAATAGCTTTAAAAATAAATGGAAGCATAAGAGAGATAAAAACGGAAGAAACAAACTCGTAATAAAAAAGAAGTTTAATTAAAGCTGGAATAAAGGTTATAAAAAACACTTTAGGATAAAGATTTTTATTGTTCATATGCTTTGAATTAACAAAACATAAAGATACACAAAACGGCATAAAAAGAGACCAACCTATCCAGTAAAGATTGCTCCCATAAAGCATTAAATCAGAAAAAAGTGCAGCTGAAAAAAGAATTAGAATAACCCAGTAATTATAATTTAATAATTTATCAAGTTGTTTAAATATTATAACGAGGATAACGGCTAGTAAAAAGGAATTAAAAAGCCAAAATAAATTAAGACTTACAGAAGGCGAAAAAGGAGATATACTCTCAAAAAAGGAATAAACGATACCGTGAAATCCTATTTGTGAGGTGTAGTTTGAAAATTCAATTCCTGCAAAATTTTCGGTTTCGTAAGCCGGAGTTACACCGTGAGGTGCCCCAGGTGCGATTTGTAATAGAAGTTTTTCAGATGAACTTTTAGACATCACATAGTTATCATGCATGATATTTGCCACCATAACCTCATCGGAATAAGAATCAAAAGCAGCTGGTGAATCCATTGAAAATGTGAAAAAAGAAACACTAGTGAGCATTAAAATAGAAAGTATAATAATATAAGTGTCCTTGTTTAGTAATTTATTAAGTTTTGACATAAAAAAACCTTTCGTTAAAATTATCTCTTTAAATATGAGTATACTTAGAATAGCATAAAATACCTTAAAATGCAAATGTACGAGTGAAAAAAATCCGATTAAAATAAGGAATACAAACTGCATATAAAATGTATAAATAAACAATAAAAATGATAGATAATATTAAAATTTACACATTAAAAATATACCATTGACATATTGATTTTTATTTAGTATAATTATAGACTGTACCATAATGGATTTTTAGGCTTATTTTGAGAAAAATGGAAGAAATTTCGTTAAAATTCAACAAAAAAATCACTAAAAAATCTGTTTATTTTACAAAAAATGATATTAGTCTCGGCAATTTCTCTTTTTGATGAATAAAAATAACAGTAATTTTGTGTTGTGAGTAATTTTTAAAAGAGGATAACAAGGGTGAAAAAGTGGACAAAAAGCTCTTGTAAAGTGAGAAATTATTAAATATTATACAGTAATTCTGTGTATAATTTTTAATAATTTTCCAGTTGTCTTTGTAGTATTATATCAGCGAAATAATATTTATAAAGGAGATACGAAATAATGGCGAATATAAAACCAACAATGCTTGGGATTACAGAAAGAATGAATTTTGCTAAAATCAATGAAGTTTTAGAAATGCCAAACCTTATTGAAGTGCAAAAATCATCATACCAATGGTTTTTAGACGAAGGCGTTAGAGAAGTTTTTAGAGATATAGGTGCTGTTGAAGATCACACAGGCACACTAGCTTTAGAATTTGTAGACTACCGTTTTGAAGACAAAACAAAATACACAGTAAAAGAATGTAAAGAGAGAGACGTAACTTATGCTGCACCTTTAAAAGTTACTATCCGTTTACTAAATAAAGAAACAGGCGAAATTAAAGAACAAGAGAAATTTATGGGTGATTTCCCTAAAATGACAGACAGCGGTACTTTTATTATTAATGGTGCTGAAAGAGTTATTGTTTCTCAGCTTATTCGCTCACCTGGTTCATACTTTAAATTAGACCACGATAAAACAGGTAAAAGATTATACACAGGTACAGTTATACCAAACCGTGGTGCTTGGCTTGAATATGAAACAGATATAAACGATATTTTCTATGTTAGAATTGATAAAAATAGAAAACTACCAATCACAACACTTTTAAGAGTTTTAGGGCTTTCAAGCAATGAAGCTATTAGAG
>CAYJEK010000090.1:0-3814 GCA_964369205.1 uncultured Oscillospiraceae bacterium
AAGAACTGATTGATAAAATAGTTGTGGACGAGCATGGAAAGACCGATGTATACCTTAAATTACTATCGGATATAGGGCTTGAACAGAGCGTTCTGATTAGTAACATCCAAACATAACGATATAACTGCACGACTACAAAAAATAAATAAAGGACTGTACCAGGAAGTTAAAGAGGTATTAGATAAAAACAAGAAGGAGCGGCATATCAGAGGGGGTCTTGCTACTAAGAAAAAATATCAAAGTCTAAAGGTAAACGAATCCCAATTTTAGGCAGAACGGAGTGTTTTATGATAGATAATGACTTCACTTTTGAGGAAGATATACCCGCTCAAACTCAAGTGGAAACAACACCTACTCTCACCGACGATGGTAGCTTTTCTGCTGTGTTTTTGTACCAGATTATTCTGTGCATTTGCGTCGTAACAATCTTAATCCTAATAAACACTTTTTTCACAGCAGAGTATACACAGATTGACGCTTTTTTAAAGGAAGAATTTTCTCAAAAGCAAAATATTAAAGAAGATTTTGGCAAGCTCACAGTTGCCATCTCTGACTTCTTAAACCAGAATTCTACTACAAATGAACCCAATAACCAATCCCCTGAACAATCTTTGCCAAGCGAAGAAAACCCGTCTATAAAATCCCCAACAGAGGATGAAGTTCTCAATTATATCGACTTTCTCCCAACTTTATATACATAATGATTCGAATAAAACTTTTTGATATCGAGTTTGAGTTGAGATTCTTATTCGTGGCAGTATGCACTTTATTTTTACTCATCGACAAAACTGGTGTCGGGATAATATCCTTCTGCGCTTGTCTAATCCACGAGCTTGGGCATATCATTGCAATGCTTTTATGCAAAAGAAAACCCACTAAACTTATTTTCGAAGTTAGTGGTATCAGATTAATTAAGCCTTCAAAAAATTCTGGCTTTTATTCGGATTTATTTATACTTTTTGCTGGAAGTGGTACAAATTTCATCGTGTTTTTGCTATTTTCTCCGAATATGGATACAGTAAATAATTTAAGTGTTACTGCTGCTGTTCATTTGGTATTAGGGGTAATCAACTTACTTCCTTTTGAGGGGCTGGATGGAATCGAGATTTTAAGACATGTTTTAAGCTATAGCCTTAACCACAAAACCTCATATATAATAGAAAAATGCCTGCAAATCTTTTTTTTAGCAGGCATAATTTTATTATTCATTTTTCTTGCTACTGAGCATAGCTTTAATCTTAGCTTGTTGATCCTAGCATCTTATATAGTAATTCTCACTTTTTTTAAGCGCGCTTTTTAGCTTTTTTTCTGCGCAATTCTCTGAAAAACTCGCTTAAGATTCCACCACATTCCTCTTCACGCACTCCTGTTGTCAGCAGCGGCTTGTGATTATAATCAAGCTCAAACAAATTGCACAGCGACCCACAAGACCCCGCTTTATAGTCATGTGCACCAAACACTACCCTATCTATTCTAGAGTTTATTATTGCGCCAGCACACATTGCGCATGGCTCTAATGTAACATATAATGTACACCCTATTAAACGCCAACTATCAAGTTTTTTGCAGGCTTTATTTATTGCGATAATTTCTGCATGAGCAGTCGCTTTTTTCTTTATTTCTCTCAAATTATGTGATTTACTTATAACTTTTCCATCTTTCACAATCACACAACCTATTGGCACTTCGCCGATTTCGTATGCTTTTTTTGCTTGTTTTAAAGCAAGCTTCATATAATGGTCATCATTTTTAATTTTCATTTCTCACCTTTTCTAGATTATAATACTCTGCCTACAAATTCTACTGCGGAAAGAGAGCGTACAATGCATATCATAATCAGCGACCAAAAACAAAAATTTGTTAGTACCAAATTTAGTTTCATCGTATTAGAAAGGCAAGTACGTTTATTTTCAAGCACAAAAGCATTCTTATCCGACATTATATATATTATAAATACCACAAGTGAAACAAACGAAATACTAATAAATAAGACATCTACATACTCAAACATTTCAAAATTCACTCCGTTTATACTTGCAAAGAACAAATACATATTCATAACAGAACGAGCAATAAATGTTGTGATAAAACTATTTGATTTTATAGCAAAATAAGAAAAACCTAATCCTGTGATAAAATTAAATATAAACATATCAAAACGCTGTGCACTAAGTGCAAACAAAACAGTACTTAAAATTATAGCAATGATATCCCCATATTTTCTAAGCGAGTTAAGTATCACTCCTCTAAATAGAAGTTCATCAAAAAATGGTTTAACAAGCATCGCGTATACTGCTAATAAGAAAAATGAAGTAAAACTATCCCCGCTTCCCCTATTTTCATTTGGCATATATATACCTAAGTGGTTGACTGATATTTCAAAAAAATCCGTCACTAAAATCCCAAGTACCATTGCGCCCATTAAAATAAATGTGGCAAATAATATATTTTTCACCTTAGGTAGTCGAAAAGTATTTTTTATAGATAGAGTTTTATGATTAAACATTGCTATAATTATCAGTGGGGTAAGTGTTGAGAAAATGCATTTTATTATAATGGAAATTTCAAATAAATTATTGAAATTCCCTGCAAAATCACCATTTGCGTTAATTCCAAATTTCATACCAAACAACGACATCAGATATAGTATTTCCCTCTCAATCATTGAGCCTAAAAATACATAAATTATCATTGAGAACAAAATAACATTGTACTGCAATATTAATTGTTTCTTCTCGAGCTGTTGCGGTGATTTTTCATAAAACCCTAATCCGCTAACATACATATTCTCCCTATTAATATTTTTCACTCTATCGCCCCTTAGATACTTTTCTTAATAATAACATAAAAACTCACTTAAATTATTAATTTTCTCTTAAGAAAACCTCAAAAAAACATTAAGTATCAATTTTTTTCTGATTTCACTCGATTATTTACTATCGCATTATACCAAAAATTTATTTATATCATATTGCTTTTTAGGCAAACAGACGTTATAATTAGTTTTATTAAGCTAATTATAACGAAATTGAGGGATATTATGTTAAATGAACTGAGAAAAAAAGTCTGGGAAGCTAATATGAAATTAGTGGATTATAATCTGGTGACTTTCACATGGGGTAATGTGTCTGGATATGACAAAGATAGCGGTTGCGTTATTATTAAACCAAGTGGTGTAGAATACGACTTGCTCTCACCCGAAAACATGGTAATATTATCACTAGATGGTGCCATTATCGAAGGAGATTTAAAACCCTCATCTGATACAGCTACGCATTTAGAGCTTTACAAAAAGTATCCTCAGCTTGGTGGAATTGTGCACACGCACTCCACTATGGCAGTGTCATGGGCGTCCGCATGTATGGATATTCCAAACTACAACACTACTCACAGCGATTATTTTTGTGCTGATATTCCTTGCACTCGCAGTCTAAGCGAATCCGAAGTTGAGTCTGCTTACGAGAAAAACACAGGCTTAGTTATTATCGAGACTCTTGAGCAAAAACTGCTCAATCCCCTACACAATCCTGGGATAATTTGCGCAAACCACGGTCCTTTTACTTGGGGTAGCGACCCAGATAGCGCAGTGCACAACGCTGTGGTGTTAGAAGAAGTAGCGAAAATGGCGTATTACAGTCGTTTGATAAATCCGAGCATCACAAAGGCTCCTGACTATGTGATAAACAAACATTATAATAGGAAGCATGGAAAAAATGCTTATTATGGTCAAAAATAAAGCAGAGATAAAAACAGCTACAAAGCATTAAAAGCTTTGTAGCTGTTTTAGTTATTTAGTTATACTCCCATTAATATC
>CAYJEK010000091.1:0-3660 GCA_964369205.1 uncultured Oscillospiraceae bacterium
AGGTCTACGTTTCGCTATCCGTGAAGGCGGAAGAACTGTAGGTTCAGGCGTTGTTATCAAAGTTGTTGAATAATCAATAACCTTAATATAGCAATTTAAATATATAGATAATGCCCCCTTATTAAGGGGGCTTAACTATATAAATTTATAACTTTACAAATTATTAAAAGATTAAACTTTAAGTTTAATCAGTTTTTTTATATAATTAAATAGATAATATTTAAATTAAATATATAAACTCTGTGTAAATAAAATATTCACATGAGCAAATTAAAAAGCCTAAAAATAAATATTTATAGAGGGTTTATAAACCTCTTCAACTAACAATCAAAAGGAGAATGAATAGTATGAGCAAAATTATAAAAGAATCTTTAACTTTCGACGACGTTTTATTAATCCCACAGTATTCACAAGTTGTACCAGCCGATGTTTCAACAAAAACAACTTTAGCTGAAAATATAAATCTTAATATACCGTTAATGTCAGCTAGTATGGATACAGTTACAGAATCAAGACTTGCTATAGCAATGGCGAGAGAAGGTGGTATTGGAATTATCCATAAAAATATGTCTATAGAGCAACAAGCTTTAGAAGTTGACAGAGTTAAAAGAAGTGAACATGGAGTTATAACTGATCCATTCTACCTAAGTCCAGACCATAAAATTAAAGATGCAGATGCTTTAATGGGAAGATATAGAATATCAGGTGTTCCAATAGTTGATGAAAATAAAGTTTTAGTTGGAATTATCACAAATAGAGATTTAAGATTTGAACTTGATAAAGAAAGAGTTATAAAAGAAGTTATGACTAAAGAAAACCTTATCACTGCAAAACCAGGTATTTCTTTAGATGAAGCAGAGCTTATTTTAAAACAACATAAAATAGAAAAATTACCTTTAATTGATGATAAGGGTGTATTATGCGGACTTGTTACAATTAAAGATATAGAAAAAAGAATACTATATCCAAATTCAGCAAAAGATGCACAAGGAAGACTGCTTTGCGGCGCTGCAATAGGAATAACTAATAATATGCTTGAAAGAGCATCTGTTTTAGTTAATGCTGGTGTAGATTTACTTTCAATAGACACAGCACACGGACATAGCCAAGGTGTTTTAAATGCAGTGGCAACACTTAAAAAAGAATTCCCGAAAATGACTTTAATGGCAGGAAATGTAGCTACTGCTGATGCTTGTAAAGCTTTATTTGATGCAGGTGCTGATATAGTTAAAATAGGTATAGGCCCTGGTTCAATTTGTACAACAAGGGTAGTTGCAGGAATTGGTGTTCCTCAATTAACAGCTGTTATGGACTGCTATGAAGTGGCAAGAGAATATAATAAACCGATAGTTGCAGACGGCGGAATTAAATATTCAGGAGATGTTACAAAAGCTATTGCTGCGGGTGCTTCTTGTGTTATGATAGGTTCACTATTTGCCGGAACAGAAGAAAGTCCAGGAGAGACTACTATTTATAAAGGAAGAAACTTTAAATCTTATAGAGGTATGGGCTCTACAGCTGCTATGTCTAATGGCTCAAATGATAGATACTTCCAAGATGGAAAAGCAAAATTTGTTCCTGAGGGTGTTGAAGGAATGGTTCCTTATAGAGGCCAATTAAAAGATAATGTTTATCAATTAATAGGCGGATTAAAATCTGGTATGGGATACTGCGGAACAGCAAGCATTAAAGATTTAAATGAAAACGGACAATTTGTTAAAATAACAGGTGCAGGACTAAAAGAAAGTCATCCACATGATATCTTAGTTACAAAAGAAGAAAGTAACTATTCAATGGGAGAATTTAATAAATAATACATGCAAATGTATCTAAATTATAAAAATTAAAGGGGAAATAAAATGCAAAAGCATGAATTTGTACTTGTAATGGACTTTGGGGGACAATATAATCAATTAGTAGCTCGCAGAGTTCGTGAATGTAATGTTTATTCTGAAGTAAGACCTTGGTCTATTACAATAGAAGAAATAAAAGAATTAAATCCTATTGGTATTATCTTTACAGGCGGACCTGATAGTGTTTATGAGGAAAATTCACCTACAGTAGATAAAGAAATATTTAATCTTGGAATACCTGTTTTAGGTCTTTGTTATGGAGCGCAATTAATGGCTCATTTATTAGGTGGTGAAGTTAAAACTGCAGATATTGCAGAGTTTGGTAGAACAGAAGCTACTTTTAATACAAAATCTTTACTATATAAAGATTTATCTGAAAAATCAACTGTTTTAATGAGTCATACAGACTATATATCAAAACTACCAGAAGGATTTGATATTGTGGGCACAACAGCTGATTGTCCTATTGCATCAATGCAAAACGAAAAAGAAAAATTATATGGAATTCAGTTTCACCCAGAAGTAACTCCATCTGTAGAAGGCACATTGATGATAAAAAACTTTTTATACAATGTGTGTAATGCAAAAGGCGACTGGACTATGTCAGACTATGCAAAAACTGCTATTGAAGATGTTAGAAAAAAAGTTGGAGATGGTAAGGTTGTTTTAGCTCTTTCAGGCGGTGTTGATAGCTCAGTTTTAGCAGCACTTCTTGCAAAAGCTATAGGAAATCAATTAACTTGTATATTTGTTGATCACGGATTAATGCGTAAAAATGAAGGTGACGAAGTTGAAAGCGCATTTAAAGACTGGGATATAAATTTTATAAGAGTAAATGCAGAAGAAAGATTTTTAACAAGACTTGCAGGAATTTCAGATCCTGAAACAAAAAGAAAAGCTATTGGTGAAGAATTTATCCGTGTGTTTGAAGAAGAAGGAAAGAAAATTGGCTCAGTAGATTTTTTAGCTCAAGGGACAATTTATCCAGACGTTATTGAATCAGGTCATGGCGAAGCAGACGTTATAAAATCACATCACAATGTTGGCGGACTTCCAGACCATGTTGATTTTAAAGATATCGTAGAGCCTCTTCGTTTATTATTTAAAGATGAAGTAAGAGCATTAGGTGAAGAACTTGGGCTTGATCCAGTTTTAGTATGGAGACAACCATTCCCAGGCCCTGGCCTTGCAATTCGTGTAATAGGCGATATAACAAAAGAAAAACTAGATATTTTAAGAGATGCAGATTATATCTTCAGAGAAGAAATAGCAAAAGCAGGTATGGATAGAGATATCAATCAGTATTTTGCTGTTTTAACTAATATGCGTTCAGTTGGTGTTATGGGAGATTTTAGAACTTATGATTACACATTAGCTCTAAGAGGCGTTGTAACATCAGATTTTATGACAGCAGACTTTGCAAGAATCCCATATGATATTTTAGAAGAAATATCAAGAAGAATAGTAAATGAATGTACAGGAATTAATAGAATAGTGTACGACGTTACAAGCAAACCACCAAGTACTATTGAGTGGGAGTAGCACTCTGTGGATGTTGTATGCAGAAAATATACAGAAAACACCCTAAAACTAGGGTGTTTTCTTGCTTTTTTCGATTTTTTATGCTAAATAATGATAAATTATGCAGTGGTGTAGTGCCGCTGATAACAAAATGATAACATAATTTTTGTTGCCAGACAGTATCACAGTAGTATCAAGCCTTGATAACAAGCTGTTTTACTCAAAAAATGCTGAGTACAGACTGAGTACCACTGGCTACAAAATGGCTACATATTTTAAATCTTGA
>CAYJEK010000092.1:0-3608 GCA_964369205.1 uncultured Oscillospiraceae bacterium
TTGCATGATCGCCTATTCTCTCAAAGTATTTTGCAATACTTAATAAATCAATAGCGATTTCTGTTCCTTTTCCGCCTTCTTTTATCATTTCAACTAAATCTTGTCTTGTTTTTCTATAAAGATTATCAATAACATCATCATATTCGATAACTTCTTTTGCCGCTACTAAATCTGTGTTTACAAAAGCATCAACAACTTTATGAACCATTAAAATAGCAGCTTTTGACATCTCTTGCATATCACTGTTTGCGCTTATCTGTAGTTCTTGCTCAGAAGCTAGGAATATTTCTGAAATATCTCTTGCCTGATCGCCTATTCTTTCCATATCAGTAATCATTTTAAGAGCCGCTGAAACTTGACGTAAATCTTTTGCAACAGGTTGCTGTTGTAAAAGTAATTTAAGGCATAAATTTTCAACTTCTTTTTCTCTTAAATCGATTTCTTTTTCATAATTTATTGCAAGTTTTGCCTGTTCTTTATCTCCATCTACTAATGCCGCTGTTGCACTCGTTAGCGCATTCTCAATTAAAGTTGCCATTTCAACTAGCTGTGTATTTAAAACAACCAATTGTCTATCAAACATATTTCTTACACTCATTATCCAAATCTCCCTGTTATGTAGTCTTCGCATCTTTTATCTTTTGGATTTGAAAATAGCTCTTCTGTATTATTGTATTCCACCATTTCTCCAAGTAAAAAGAATGCTGTGTTATCTGAAATTCTCACTGCTTGCTGCATATTATGAGTTACTATAACAATAGTATACTTCTCTTTTAATGATAATGCAAGTTCTTCGATCTTTGCCGTTGAAATAGGATCTAGTGCACTTGTTGGCTCATCCATTAAAAGTATTTCAGGATTTACCGCAAGAGCTCTTGCAATACATATTCTTTGCTGCTGACCGCCTGAAAGACCAAGAGCTGATTTATGCAGTCTATCCTTTACTTCATCCCAAATAGCCGCATCTTCAAGCGCTTTTTGCACTATTTTATCAAGTTCTTGTTTATTTGTTATTCCGTGGGTGCGAGGTCCGTATGCTACATTATTATAAATACTCATAGGAAATGGATTTGGCTTTTGAAAAACCATACCAATTCTTTTTCTTAAAAGGTTTGTGTCTATATTTCCATATATATTCTCGCCCTCTAGTAAAAATTCACCATCTATTTTACAACCTTCCACTAAATCATTCATTCTATTTATTGATTTTAATAGTGTTGATTTACCACAACCAGACGGGCCTATAAAAGCTGTTATTTCTTTTTCTTTTATATCTAAATTTATATTTTTTAATGCTCTAAATTCTCCGTAGTATAAATTAGCATTTTTTATTTGAAGTTTCATTGTAAATATTCCTTTCTAAAAGGTTAATTTTTTTTAACCTTTACTCCCTTTTAGTAAACTTTTTGCAAGCAGATTTGATAGCCCATTAATAGCTAGTATAACCACTAATAAAATAGCTGCTGTTGCATAGGCTTGCGGGAAATGTGTTCCCTCACTCGTTAGCATATACATATGAATTGAAAGTGTTCTGCCCCCTGTAGTAAAAGGGTTTGTGGCAAGATTCGTTGTTGTTCCTGAGGTGTATATAAGGGCTGCTGTCTCGCCTATAATTCTTCCTATTGCAAGAATTATCCCTGCTAAAATACCATTAGCTGCAGCTGGCAAAACTATAACAAATATCGTTCTAAGTTTTGCAGCTCCAAGGCCATAACTTGCCTCTCTATAGCTTTGCGGAACAGCTTTTAAAGCCTCTTCAGTAGAGCGGATAATCAGCGGTAATATCATAATTGAAATAGTGAGTATCCCTGAAAGAAGTGAAAATCCAAATCCTACATATGCAACAAAGAATATCCATCCAAATAAACCATATATAATTGATGGTATTCCTGAAAGTGTTTCAGAAGTTAATTGTATAAGGCCAACTATTTTATTATCGCTTTTTGCATATTCAACAAGGTATATAGCCGCCCCTATTCCTAAAACAGCTGATATAGAAATTGATATTCCTATCATGATAATAGTATTAAAAACTGCTGGCATTAAAGATGCATTGTCTGAATTATATTCTAAATCAAATAGTGAAGGTAGTCCGCTAAATAAATTTTGAATTTCAATAATTATTTGAGGCATTCCTTTTGCTAGTATATATATTAGTATAAAAGCAACTATTGAGAAAGTGAATAAGGCAGCCGCATGAACCATAAGTTTTATTGGGTTTAATTTTTTCATCATTTGCCTATTCTCCTTTTAAGAACTGAAAAACTAATATTTATAATTAAGATAAACACAAATAATACAACACCTGTTGCGATTAGTGCATCCTCGTGAAGTCCTGATGCATATTTCATTTCTATAACAACGTTTGCTGTCATTGTTCTAATACCTTCTAGGATATCTCCTGTAAGTCTTGGCTGATTTCCTGCAACCATAATAACTGCCATCGTCTCGCCTATAGCTCTTCCTATACCTAAAACAACTGAGGCTAAAATTCCGGATTTTGCCGCTGGTAAAACAACTTTAAAAATACTATTTTCCTGAGTTGCCCCTAGTGCTCTTGCACCCTCGTAGTAGTAAGATGGAACAGCTCTTATAGCACTTTCGCTTAAATTTATAACCGTTGGAAGTATCATAAATCCTAGTAAAACAGATGCTGTTAGTATACTTTGGCCATCTGTTGAAAACATTTTAAGGCCTGTTAAATTTCTTAGCATTGTTATAAAATCTCTAATAAATGGCACTAAAACTGTCATACCAAAAAAGCCATATATAATAGATGGTATTCCCGCCATTAATTCAAGTGCCGGTTTTAAAACTTTGTATGCTTTTTTTGAGCAATACTGAGTTATATAAACAGCTGTTAAAATCCCTACTGGTACACCAATAATAACAGCCCCTAAAGTTATGTATATACTTCCCACTATCATAGGAAGAATTCCAAATTGAGGATTTGTTTCTCTTGTTGGGCGCCATTCTGTTCCTAAAAGGAAATCAAAAGCTCCAATTTCTTGTATTGCTGGAATACCTCTTCCAAATAAGAAGATGCATATTACTAAAACGCATAGAATAGATAATGTTGCAATTAAAAGAAATATCGCTTCAAAAATCTTCTCTTTTCCTTTTTCTTTAAGCATAATTTATAATTATTCCTTTCTATTTCTTTAAAAAATAATTACTTAAAATATATTTTTGTTATTATTTTAAAATAGAGATGGCTACTTTAATTTGCCATCTCTTTTTTATTACTTTTATTTATTAGCCAAGTTCTGAGTAATCTGTGATTTCGCCAATGTAGATGTTCATTATTTGATCCATTGTTAAGTTTTCTAGTGGGTTTTCATTATTTACAACAACTGCGATACCGTCCATTGCTAGTACTAAACCATCAAGTTCTGCTGTTTCTGAATCTTTTAATTCACGGCTAGCCATACCAATATCAAATGTTCCATCCACAGCACCTTGCATACCTGCTGATGATCCGATGCTTTCAAGGTTTACAGTTGCATTTGGGTTTAAAGCTTTGTAAGCTTCAACTAATTTTTCCATAACTGGAGAAACTGATGTTGAACCACCGATTGTGATTGTTCCTTCTGGTTGTGCTGATGTAA
>CAYJEK010000093.1:0-3362 GCA_964369205.1 uncultured Oscillospiraceae bacterium
AACAGTTACACTGTGCGTAGTTTTTGCTGGGATAGTGCCAGTAATTGTTCCACTTTCACCTCCATCTATTGTAGTGATTGCCAATGAATATCCGCCTGCTGGCAATGTTGCTAGGAATTCTTTGTATAGAGTTACTGCGATACTACCTGGATTAACTTCGCCAACTACACCACCATTAAATTCATATCCAGAATATCCTGTTAGCTTATTTCCAACCTGTGATAGAGTAGTTGTTGTACCACCAACTGTGATTTTAACTGATTCAAGTTTTGCAAAATCGCCCTCAAACACTGTTGTTTCATCACTGCCAGCTGTAATTGTTCCTGCATTTACAGTCAGTGTGTAACTTACAGTATCAGCATTATGTGTTGATGTTGCTTCTGCTTTTGCTGTGATAACTGCTGTTCCTGCACCTACTATTGTAACTTCACCTGATGTTTTATCTACAGTTGCAACTTTTGTATTACCACTTGTGTAGCTAACATCATCTATTTTACCGCCACTTAAACCATTAGTGAATTTTGCATTGCCAACTGTTTTAGTTTCAGTACTTTTTGCAAATGATAAGTTTCTATCTACTTTTGCACTATCTGTTGCTACACTTGTAATAGAGCCGGTTTGTGCGCTAGATGTTATCGTCACAGTAATTGCATTGCCGGCATCTGATGCCACTACTGTATATGTATTGCTGTTAGTTCCAACAATAGTTGTGCCACTCTTCCACTGATAACTTAAAGTTCCTGTGTTGTTTGTGCTTGTTAGGCTTGCTGTTAGTGTATTGCCTATTGCAGGAGTAGTGTCATCAATAGTTGCTGTGCCTGTTAGAGGAGCTACATCCCATATAGCATAAACAGTGGTATCGGCTGTGAACACATCTCTTAATGCAACTTCTGTTCCACCAGTTAGCTGTGTGTGCCATGCTAAGAAATTATATCCATTTCGTTCCGGTGTTGGTAAATTTACTAATTGTCGATTTATTGTTTTAACTTCTGTAGGTGAAACTGTACCACCATTTGCATCAAAAGTTATGGTACGCTCTGTATACTTAGTTGTCATAGTTAATTTTCCAGAATTCGCTGAAGCTTTATGAGTATCTGTTTCTTTCACACGAGTAATGATACTATACTCCGTACCTTCTATAAGTCCTGTAAACTCTCCACCATCTTGCCAGTTTTTTCCATCATCTATAGAATATTCTTGTCCAGCCACCGCTACTACTGTGATGTGAGTGTCTGCCCAAACGCTATGCGTAGGTGCGCTCGGTCTGTTTGCAGTAGCTTTGCTTATCGTAAATGAACTTGTCACCGATTTATCAGCAACGGTTGCGTGTCCTATTGAACTTGCTTTCACCCAATATGTGCCAACATCTGTTGGGACAGTTGCAGAATATGTTCCGTTTTCTGTTGTCGAATATGTGTAAACTACATCATTTCCGTTTTGCGTGCCGCTGTATGCAACCTGTGGATTTACCGCCGTGCCGTAAGTCACATCGGCTTGCGTTACACTCGCCAGATTATTTGCCTCCAAAGCCGTTGCCGTTATTGCTATAGCACCGGTAACGCCATCTTTGTGTATTTCAACAGCTCCGCTTGTGCTGTTATACGAGTATTCACCGCTTGTAAGTGTGCCGTCGGTATCAAGCGTAAGCGGTGTACCGCCTACCGTTACCGAGATAGTTTGTGGTAATGCATAATTTGCACTTGCTGATAATGTTGCGGTGTAGTTAGCTGTTGCGGTATATGTTGTGGCACTATTATTAGTCGTAATATTTGTTAAGTTGTTTGTAACGGAATATGGGTTTTCCGTAAAGGTAGCCTCTGCAACTGTGCTGCTTGTCATGCCTGATTTCACTGCAATGGCTTTTACCGTTGCCGTTTCGGTCACGTTAAACGCTCCATCGTATAAAGTGCTACCTGTTGTCGGTGTATCGCCGTTTGTGGTGTAGTAAATCTCAGCTTCGGGTGTGGCGCTGGCTATTTCTACACTCTGCGAGACGTCAAACGCAGTGCCACTCGCAGGATTAAAGGTGGGGGTTGCAACAACAGGAACAGCAACTACGATGTTCACATATTTGTTTTCATGGTAATTTTCCGGTAGGTTGTCCGGTAACTCTTCGGTGGCTATAACTAATGCGGTACCTTGGTTTTCACCCGCAGTTACCGTTGCAAGGCGGCCCGGCGAGGGATTTAGAATAGGCTTTTCGGAAAAGGCATTTACCACTGTGCTACTTGCGGTGACAGTACCTTCTTCCATGGCGACTGCGCCGTTTATACCATAAGAGGTTGAGCTGCTACCGCTTAGGGTGGCACCACTACGCACCCAAATAGTGGGGGCGTTTAGCGTGCCAACCGAGTTAAGAACTGCTTTGTTACTTACTTCAACTCTATTTGCTGTCATGCCGTTGTCGGCGGAACCTATGCTTGTGACAGTGGTTGCGTCATCAACCATAACCATGCCCGTGGCATTTATACCGCCGCCTGCACCCTGCAACAATAAAGCGCCACCATCGGAAAAGGTGATATCTCCATTCGCCTTAATTGCATTTCTATCGGAAATTTCGATTGTGATTATTAAACTGTTTGTGCCGGTCAAAACAACCTCCAAACTCTTATTGGTTGTTAGTACTCCTGTTAAACTACCATCTGGATAATTCATTGATATAGAAACGCCGCTTAGGAAAAGCTCCGATCCTGAAAGGTAAACATTGTAATTTTCCGCTGTGCCTATCGTATATGTGCCGTCTTCCGCAAATATATAATAGGCTCCATCGTCAAGTTCTGTATATGCCAAAAACACTCCACTACCCGCCGCAAAAACGCTGGTGGGAAATAAAAACACCGCCATGCAAAGCGCCAGCACCCCCGATATTATTTTGTTTTTAAAATTCCTCTTTTTCATAATTATGACCATTCCTTTCCGCTACGCTACAAGGCACAAAATGGTATGAAAGTGCTTGCTCTTTAGGTAACTATGGGTTATTATTGTGTTAGATAGTATCCTCCCAGCATTAGATGCAGAACTGTCACCGGCTGCATCTGGTGTGCAGGGTTCTGGACTATCTGTTTTGAGTGACATATAGAGTGCAAAATAAGTCTTTTTATAAAAGCTTGGTTTTTTGTACTCTTTTTTGTGTTTCGCTTAATTTCAACTTTTTTTAAACTTATACAAATGTAATTGTAACATACTATTAAGGCAAGTTCAATATGATTATACAAAAAACTGCAACCAACTTCAATATATTGCTTTTTCATATATACCACTCCCTATTTTAGGGTATATTAAATAAAAATAAGCACCACTTTAAAAGTGATACTCATTTTGAATTATATGCATATTATTTTTTAACTAACTTTCACCACATC
>CAYJEK010000094.1:0-3349 GCA_964369205.1 uncultured Oscillospiraceae bacterium
GCCACAGCAGTGTTGGCAGCAGGATTCATCGTCCACATCGTTATGTCGGCGGTCATCACCATTGGCAACCGCAAAAGCCGCGGAAATCAACGCTACGCAAAAGTTACGCGCCCCAAAGAGGTGAGCTGTGCAAGCAAAAATATGTTTGTTTTGGGCATTGTAGTGGTTGGTTTCATTGGACTGCACTTGGCTCAATTCTGGGCAAAGATGCAACTTGTGGAGATCCTCGGACACCACGAAGTGGAGCTTGGCGGAACAATAGTTTCTCCAACAGACGGTACAGCTTTTATTGAGTACTATTTCAGCTTCTGGTGGGTAGCACTCGGTTACATCGTGTGGTTGGTGGCGCTGTGGTTCCACCTCAATCACGGATTTTGGAGCGCACTACAAACCATTGGATGGAACAACGAAAAGTGGTTGCCACGTCTACAAAAATTCGGCAAGGGCCTCTCTACACTAATTGTTGCGATGTTCATCGCCGTTGTGGTTGTATTCTACCTTCGCTCACTGTGTGGGTGCTGTTAATTTATTAGTGATATAAAATAAAAAAGCTAAAAAAATGAAATTAGAAGCTAAAATTCCAACACAAGGCAACGTTGCCGAGAAGTGGAGCAAACATAAAGCTGCAATCAAAGTTGTTTCGCCTGCCAACAAGCGTAAACTCGATGTGATTGTAGTAGGTACTGGACTTGGTGGTGCATCTGCAGCTGCCTCACTGGGTGAATTGGGGTACAATGTGAAAATTTTCTGCATCTCGGACTCTCCTCGTCGTGCGCACTCGATTGCAGCACAGGGAGGTATCAATGCTGCAAAGAACTACCAAAATGATAATGACTCGGTGTATCGCCTATTCTACGATACCGTAAAAGGTGGTGACTACCGTGCACGCGAGGCTAACGTCTATCGCTTGGCAGAGGTGTCGAACCTTATCATTGACCAGTGTGTGGCACAAGGTGTGCCATTTGCAAGAGATTATGGTGGACTACTCGACAACCGCTCGTTTGGTGGTGCTCAGGTGAGCCGTACTTTCTATGCTCGTGGTCAAACCGGACAGCAGCTGCTACTCGGTGCCTATGCAGCACTCAACCGTGCCATCCACAAAAAACAAGTGGAGAGCTACACCCGCCACGAAATGCTTGACCTCGTTATGATTGATGGAAAAGCTCGTGGTATTATTGCTCGCGACTTGGTGAGTGGCGAGATTAAAAAATTCGGTGCGCACGCCGTAGTTATTGCAACGGGAGGTTATGGCAACGTCTTCTTCCTTAGCTCTAACGCCATGAACTGTAACGGTTCGGCTGCTTGGCAGTGCTACAAAAAAGGTGCTGGTTTCGCGAACCCTTGCTTTACGCAAATTCACCCCACTTGTATCCCAGTACACGGTACACAACAGTCGAAACTAACCCTTATGTCCGAGTCATTGCGTAATGATGGTCGTATTTGGGTACCTAAACATATGAAAGATGTGGAGGCTATCAGAAAAGGTACGCTAAAGGCATCGCAAATCAAAGAAGAAGATAGAGACTACTACTTGGAACGCCGCTACCCAGCTTTTGGTAACCTTGTACCTCGTGACGTTGCCTCTCGTGCGGCAAAAGAGCGTTGCGATGCAGGTTATGGAGTGAACAACACAGGACTTGCCGTGTATCTCGACTTTTCGACCGCTATTGCTCGCTTGGGTAAGAACGTTATTGAGGCTCGTTATGGTAACTTGTTCCAAATGTACGAGAAAATCGTGGACGTGAATCCTTACGAAGAGCCAATGATGATATATCCCGCTATCCACTACACAATGGGTGGCATTTGGGTAGACTACAACCTACAAACAACTATCCCAGGACTTTACGCTATTGGTGAGGCAAACTTCTCTGATCACGGTGCAAACCGTCTTGGTGCATCGGCACTGATGCAAGGTTTGGCAGATGGATACTTCATCCTGCCGTACACTATCGGTGATTACCTGAGCCACGAAATTCAATCACCTAAGGTCGACACATCGAATCCAGCGTTCGATGAGGCAGTCAAAGCATTGAATACTAAAATCGAAAAACTCTTTGCTGTTAAAGGCAAACGCTCGGTGGACGATTTCCACAAAGCTCTTGGGCAAATCATGTGGGATAATGTCGGAATGGGCAGAACCAAAGAAGGACTCGAAAAAGCTATTGCCGAGATTCCAAAGCTCAAAGCAGAGTTCTGGGAAGATGTACGTGTACCGGGCAAAGCGGGCGATTTCAATCAAGAGATTGAAAAAGCACTACGTGTTGCAGACTTCTTCGAAATGGGCGAGTTGATGGCACGTGACGCTCTCAATCGTGAAGAATCGTGCGGTGGTCACTTCCGCGAAGAATTCCAAACTCCAGAGGGAGAGGCGCTTCGTGATGACGAACAGTTTACTTATGTGGCTGTGTGGGAGTACAAAGGCGACGATGTAGCCCCTGAATTGCACAAAGAATCGCTTGTGTTCGAAGAAGTAAAACTCGCACAACGTAACTACAAAGAGTAATTTTTATTGATTGAAATAACTAAGCAGAGATGAATTTCAAATTAAAGATATGGCGTCAAGATTCGCCAAAAAGCAAAGGTAGATTTGCAGACTACCAAATCAGTGACGTTTCGGCGGATAGCTCCTTTTTGGAGATGATTGATATCGTGAATAATGAGCTTATTCACAAAGGTGAAGAACCAATTGCATTCGATCACGACTGTCGTGAGGGAATCTGTGGAATGTGTTCGCTGTATGTGGATGGCAGAGCTCACGGTCCAGATGACGATGTGACTACTTGTCAGTTGCACATGCGCAAGTTCAAGGACGGGCAAACAATTACTATTGAGCCTTGGCGCTCAGCAGCGTTCCCCGTTATCAAAGACTTGGTGGTTGAGCGTGATGCTTTCGATAAGATTTTGCAGGCGGGTGGATATGTGTCGGTGAATACTGGCGGTATTCCTGATGCAAATGCAATCCCAATTCCAAAGGACAAGGCGGATTTGAGTATGGATGCGGCCTCTTGCATTGGCTGTGGAGCTTGTGTGGCAACTTGTAAAAATGGTTCGGCGATGCTGTTTGTTGGAGCGAGGGTGTCGAGTTTGGCGAATTTGCCACAGGGTAGAGTAGAAGGTGCTCGTCGTGCTAAGGCTATGGTTGCGAAGATGGATGAGCTTGGTTTCGGTGGATGTACCAATACGAGGGCTTGTGAGGCTGAGTGTCCAAAGGGTATTTCGGTGGCTCACATTGCGAGATTGAACCGTGAGTTCTTGTCAGCGAAGTTGAAGGATTAGGGGCTTTTGCTTGATATGATTATGGGGAGGGCGTTCGAAAGGACGCCCTCCTTTTGTTTTTCTATCGGTACAA
>CAYJEK010000095.1:0-1807 GCA_964369205.1 uncultured Oscillospiraceae bacterium
GATCCTGAAAGAGTATACGCAATGTGGGATGACATGGTTGCAGACGAAAACTACATAGCAAGAAGATTTGGTACAGAAGGTACTCACTACGAGTTCGATTCTGAAGGCACATTCACAACATTACTAGAACCAGGACAAAACGAAGCAGATAACCTAGGTATAGGTCTATTTGATAACCTAATCAACAGAAAAGATGAAACAAACATTTCAAACGTTCCTTCAACAATTGAACTATTCAACAAATCTGGCGAAAACAGCCAAGATATGTACGCTAGCTTAGTTGAGTGGAAAGATCCTTCTGCTTTCGAAAGCTGGATGGATAACGGAACAGACATCACAGACGCAAAAGATGAATTTATCTGGGGCGTTATTGCTGGAACTGATTCTATCGACAATTGGGACACATATGTAGCTGACCTAAACTCACTTGGTTTAGAAGAAGCTATCGCAGAAGCTAACGAAGACTACACTGCACAAAAAGCTGCAATGGATACTTACTTAGCTGAATAATTTAACATTACTGATACAGTAATATAAGGAGAATAGCATTTTGCTATTCTCCTTTTTATATTGTCGCAATATAACGGTCGAAATATTATGATTAAGCTAAGTGTGCGATAGCGATAATGAGATTATACACTTGAATTTTCAAAAGTAATAGGAAAAACACACATACAATTACAAAATTTGCTATTAATTTTATTCAATAGGTCAAATTTTGAATTTTAATGCAATAAAATTTCAAATGTAACCTACATGTAACCTTTTTATACTATACTGTTATCAAGATAAAAAAACAGATAACAAAATAATAATAATTTTAAGGGGAACAAAAATGAAAACACAGACATTCAAAAAAACGGCAAATAAAGTTATTAGTGTAATACTTGCACTGATATTGACGTTCACAGGATTCTTCGGAGCGGTGCCAAGTTCAGTGTTCGCGGCAGAGACTGGCGCAACAAACACATTTACTTATAACGCTAGCACTCATGAAGTAAAAGTTAGTGGAGCAACTATTGCAGGCGCAATAAAAACCGATCTTGAAGCTGCAAAAAAGACAGCAGGTGACAACGCTTACAATAGTGCGAAATTCTTAAAAGATAAAGCGAGAAGTTTGGCTGAGGCACCATATAATACAGCAATTAATGCTTTAAGTGGACTAAATAACTTAGGAACTACTACTGCAAGCGAGCTTAGTGCACAATTAAACACAATTAATAATTTAACTGCACTTTTGAACTTTTCTTTCTCCTTAAGTGGATATGATGCAGTTGCTGCAGGTACATATAATGTTAGCCTAAACGTTAATAAAAGCGGCGTAACTACTACACACAACGTAGCTACTTACACAATCGCACCAATCGCGCTAACATTTACAGCGGAAAACACTACAATCCAAGCAGGAAACGATATTTCAACAATAACATTTCCATACGCAGTAAATGGTGTTTTAACAAATGAAGATGCACAAATTAGCGGAACTCCTAGCTTTACAGTAGCTACTTACAACACAAGCAGTAAAGATAAAACTGCACATGAAATTACAGTAGGCGCAGGATCACTAGTAGTAGCAAATACTAACTACACATTAAACGGAGCAACATATAACACAGCGACATTAACTGTTATTGATAAACTAACAAAAAACGAAAGCATTAAGTTAGCAGACAACGCTATCACTTATAATGCTAATAATAATCTTGAAGCTGCAAAAGCTGCTTTTGTAGAAAGCGCAAAAGCTTCTTTAACAGGTGAAGCTGCAGTTTTAGCTTCTGAAATTACAGTTAGCGATGTAGTAGCTTTA
>CAYJEK010000095.1:1817-3275 GCA_964369205.1 uncultured Oscillospiraceae bacterium
CTGATATCACTGCGGTGGGTACATACTCACTAAGTCTAAACATCACTGGTAATGCAAACATCGAAACTTACACAAAATATGACTATACTTTCACTCAAAACGTTTCTGTTAATAGAGTTGAAGGCGTACAGATTATCGTAAACAACAAAATTGGAAGCTATGACAATAGTTTTGAAGTATACAGCGCAAAAGCTCCAGCGGTTGGAGTTAACTCACTTGGTTTTTATGTAATTGTACCTGAGGGTACTAGTGCAGAAGCAATTAGTGAAATAAAAGAATCTCCGCTAGTTATTCAAAAAAATAGTGGCGGAATGTTCTCAATCACAAGCACTTTGACTGTAGATACAACACCTATTTCAACAAACTTTAATGCTACTGTAACTGATGGTACTTTAATCGAGCAAGATTTAGTTACTGATGTAGTAAACGGCGCATCATCAGAACTTACAAACATGATTACTAGCGCACTTCCAATTCCTTTTGAACTAGGTTCATACAGCAGAGTATATAACGGAAAACCTTTAGCTGATATAGAAGGCGAAGAGTTAACAGAACTTGCAAATGATATCTTAGCTGATGCTTTAAGTGCATTAGAAGATTTAAGCGCACAAATCGAAAATTCAAATATTTCGCTACCTGGTGAAGTTTATATCGAACAAATCGATACGACTATTGACTTAGGCGGACTTAATATTGACTTGAAAGATACTTACCTAGCAGAAATCAATACAATGATCGGACAAATCAATAGCGCAATCCAATCAATCCAAAATACAGCAGATACTGGAATTTCTTCAGTAGACTCTGTCTTTAATATGATTGAAGGCTTAGGTACAGCATCATTTTCACTAAAAGTCTCAACTTCAAATAACGGCTTGAGTGGTACAATTAATGCAGGCGAAAGCACAACTATCACACTTTCAGTAGAAGCTGTCTTTGAAATGAGCATAAAAACAATGCTTGAAAACGTTAGTGGAGATCTTGGAAATCAATTAGGCTCAATTGCAAGCTTTATCCCAGGCTTAATGGATATCATAGTTCCAATCCCTGTAACAATACCACTAGCTACAATCGAAATGGGCGTTGAAAAATTACCGGTAACAGTATATGTTAACGACCACATTCCTACACTAGAATACAACAATAATGGCGGTGTATACTACCCAGCAGCACCACAAATTTTACAAGCACAACTTACTTCAGACCATTACGCTGTAGTAGATGTATTAGATTACTTGTTACTTTCAGATGGAGTAAAAGCGGAATTAGGAAGAGATTTATTTACTAACGGAACTATTATTGATGACTTAGGAAATAACTATTCTGTAACAGTAGCAAACATGTCAGATGCTAAATATTATGGTGAAATCGCAAAAGAAATTATTGATACAATCGGAATGATTGATTCAGAAGTAAACGAATTGATTACAGAAGCAAATAATATTAAAGCAGAGCTTG
>CAYJEK010000096.1:0-3147 GCA_964369205.1 uncultured Oscillospiraceae bacterium
TGTTGCATAGCAATATATTTTTCTGACCTTTAACATAAGGTTTCAGAACTTGCTCGCCAAATTTCAAACAAATTTCATCATTTATATGTCTGTGTTCCAATAAATTATCGTGGTTCTGATGTAGTTTCTTTCCATTTTCAAAGCTAACCGAGTTCACTAAAATGTGGTTATGCAGATTTTTCGTGTTGCAGTGTGTCGAAACCAAAACCTCAAACTCTGGGAATTGTTTCTGTGCAAACTCCAAACCTATCTGGTGAACTTCTTGTGGAGTTAACTTTGTATCCCTTGGAAAGCTCTGAACGAACTGATAAAACATTCGCTTATCAGCCTTGCGATAACGATTTTTCGTAGTCATCATTTCGAAGTGAGCAGACTGCACAGAGCAGTTAATTCCACTGTTGAGATAGATTCCATCGTGCAATGTTTTCTTGATATCCACCATATACTGAATGGTAAAACTCATATCTTTCGCTGATTGATTTTTGTTTTTTATCGCACTAAAAGTTCCCATTTTTAATCTTCCTTTTCTTATAAATATCCGATGTTTTGGAACAAAACTCGTATGTTAATGCTTGCATTAACATAACCTCATCGAAAGCTCTGCAAGCTGTTTGTGAATTGCTAATAAAGTTTGATTAGTTTCGGCGAGATTTACAGTATTAAGCCTATTCATATTAGCAAGAATTGTTAGCTGATTTAGGTTATTTCCAATAGCTTTTAACTCCGAAATCATCGGTGCTAAATCGTCGATAACCACGATTTTCCTATTCATTGCACAATCTATCAAAAACTGTGAAGTCGAGCGATTTGTTCGGTTGGCTCGGTTTGTAATGTTCGCTTTTTCTTCGCTTGTAATTCGCAAATTAAATCTTTCATTTTTCATCTTTTTTCCTCCGTTTAACTTGGTTTTTATGTGAAGTGGGTTCGGGCTTCTGCCCGACGAGCGAGTTGCATTGGGCATCGTCGGTTTGCCGGCGTACGCACGAATGCTATGCTCGCCACCCCAAAAGGGGTGATTATCTCGGTTGTCTGAAATTTTCCGATTTGTGATAGTTTCCGATTAACAGAAAAGAAACTGACGCACAACTTCGGATATCGATTTCTGCCTGAAAATCTACGCAAATTTGCGTGCTTGTGGCAGTTGTTTTTGTCGAGTGGAGCAAGTACCCTATGATAGGTTTTAGTCGGCATTTAGGCTCGCATTTCCTTGTCTACGACTGCTGTTTTCGTACTCTATTATGCTGGGGTGGGGTTACTACCCTAAGAGAGATAGTTTGTGTCAAAAGACTGTGTTCATCGCCTTGTCAAGCGACCTCAAAATCGATTGTGGTGCGATACTTCTATTACAGAAAACAGGGGCGATAGGGCGATTATTTTAAGAGTCGAGTTTTATCGCCACTTTCGCCACTTTGCTTTACTATGTCAATAATTCTATTGCCATTGGATTTACGGATATTGCAGTAAATTCCAGCGTTTTCAAGACTTTTTGAAAGTCTACGAAGTATCTTGGTAAGATTTCTTCAACGATGAATGGTGTTCGCTGGATTTCTTTTGTAAATAGTTCTGATGCCCGAATTGTGTTAAATTTTTTCATAATAAAATTCCTCCTAAATTTTGTAGATTTTAACTGTCCTGTTGTGATATAATTAAAAGAGTTAACAGGAACGAAAATCCCTTTCACTTATATAATGGTGATTTTTAATTAAATCACAGAAAAAAACAGGATGACCAAAAAACGACAAACAGGACGGAGGGAAATATGAGTAGTTTAGATTTAGCAGATGCTTTGAAAAATCTCGGACAAGGCGAGGCAGAGTTCACCCATTTCGCAGTGGATTTTTGGCATGAAAATATGTTTCTTGGTAATAAAATTTATCCGTCAGGATACTTTTTAGTAGAACTTTTGAATATAAAAAAAGCCGACTGCAAAAAGCATATTGCTCTTGCAAAGTCGGCTGAAGATTTAATTTTGAAACTTAAAAAAGAAGGTTATAGACTTAAAAAATATAATAAACTAAAAGAAATTTCATTCACTTTATTTAATTTTATATGCTCGATAGAACCATTTTCACTTTTAGAAATAGACAGCGAACGAGATAGACTCGAAGATTCTTGTGGTGAGGCTGCTATGGATTTTATCAAAGGCAATCCAATGTTTGCCGAATTTCTTTATGTGAGAACGGAAGAATTTATCAAAATTATTAAAGAGATAGTTTTGATTCGTGATGAATTAATTAGCTTTTATGAAAGATTTCTTTGCGAAGTAGAAATTCGTGACGAAAACAACTTTGCTGAGGCACTGACTAATTTCTTTTTTACTGGTGGCAACAAACTTTTCTACACGGAGCAGTTCAGAAACAAAGAAAATTCTATATATTTTTTTCCAGAAAAAGCACAGACTTCTTTTATGAGGATTGTTACAAAACACCCAACAGATGATAGAACTGTTATAGCAGAACGATTTTATTTTAATTCGCTAAAAGACTTTGTCGCTACTGATTTATTAAACTGCTTGCACTATGGCAATTCATTTTCTCAGTGTGGTATCTGCGATAGATATTTTCTAAACACTTCGGCTCGTAATCCAAAGTATTGTGATGGACTTGTACCTAACCACTCTAAAGGTTTCACTTGTAGACAAGAGGCTGCAGCACGAGGTCGCAAGGAAAAAGAAAACTCTGCCGACCACCCAATAAAGGCGCTGTGCGATACAAGGCTTAATACAATAAATAAACATAGAAAAAGTGGTGTTATCTCAGAAGAATTTGCACTAAAAGCAAAGTCACTGGCTCAACAAAAACGAGATAAGGCACTGTATGATAATAACTATTATTTGAATTTTTATCAGACGGAAATTTCACAAGAAAGTTTATATGAAGAGGTTAAAAGATTATTAAAGTAAGGAGGCGATGTATTGGAATTTGATTACGAAAAAGTATTTCAGCTGAAACCCACGCCACCTAAAATAGAGTTGAGCGATTATCTTTCGGAGTACAAAAAGACAAATGATATTAAGTATTTCCGTTGGTTTTTACACAGTTATGAGAATAAATTAAATTGGATTATCAAGCGATTTGCAAATAGATATTCATCTATGAACAGCTTTGATGATTTGAAATCTATCTATGTTTCAACACTTTTTCAAGC
>CAYJEK010000097.1:0-2927 GCA_964369205.1 uncultured Oscillospiraceae bacterium
GGTATATGTTGATCCGACAATCATGTTTAAATGTAATATTATGCCTGCGATGATTGAATTTGAAGATTGCATTTATGAACTTGTAGAAGGTAGAATGTATTCTCAAGAGGAAGTAGATAATGGAAGTCCAGTAGTGCTTATCACTGATACTTTAGCAGCTCACAACAACCTTCGTATTGGTGATACGATAACCCTTTCTAGTCTTTCGAAAAGTGACATTGAAGGTGGTTATTATGGTGGTTTAGATTTATCACTAAGCACGGAAGATGCTTATTTTGAATTAGAGATTATTGGTATTTTTAATAATACTGAAGAAATTGATCCTACATCAGAAGATTTTGAGTGGTTGTCTACGTATCAGTCACCTGAGAATATTGTGTTATTTCCGACATTGACCTTTGTGAATTCGCAAATTGATCTTGCGACAAAAATATGGGAAGCAGAAAAATTAGCTTATCCGGATAGTGAATATTATCAAGATGAAGATAATAGGCCAAGTCCTGATGATATTATGGATGTTAGAAGTGTGATTGTTTTACTTCACGATCCACTCGAAGTAGAAGGTTTCTATGAAGAACTATCAGCATCAGTGGAAGAAAAAGAATTGTATCGTACAGTAGATGCCAACAATGAAGTGTTTGAAGAATTATCAAGACCACTAGACACGATTGGTTTATTCGCGAACTTTATCGTATGGTTAGTAGTCATTAATGCAGTTATTATCATTACTTTAGTAACGGCATTAACACTTAAGACTAGAGAATATGAAATCGGAGTATTATTAGCACAAGGGGTAACAAAATTCAAAATTGTAGCCCAATTCTTTATCGAATTAGCGCTAGTTGCCGTGATTGGATTTACAGTAGCGATAGCTAGTGGAATGATGATTGCAGGACAAGTAGGAGAAACAGTGCTTTCATACCAAGTAGATTCTAGTGGATTAAATGAGGAACAAGACAACGATGACTACTATTATGGAGGATTCTGGGGATCAGAAGGTTATTTTACCGAAATCGAATTAGACGATATTGTGTCAGAATACGAAGTAGAAATATCACCAGTAATCATATTACAAATCTATGTAGCGGGACTAGGAATAGTACTAGTATCAATCTTAATACCATCAATGATGGTCATGCGCTTTAATCCAAAGAGAATTCTAATGAGTTCACAGTAGAAGGAGGAGTAGGATGTCGATATTAAAGTTAGAAAACATCAATTATAGTTATATTGATGGAGGAAAAAAAAGACAAATCTTAGATAACCTAAGTTATGAGTTTGAAAAAGGAAAATTTTATACGATACTAGGGCCATCAGGATCAGGAAAGACAACGTTATTATCAATCATAGCAGGGCTAGATAATCCTGAGAGTGGAACCTTCTATTATGAAGATGAAAATATAAGAAAAATAGGATTAGGGAAGTATCGAAGAAATAAAATAGCGATTGTATTTCAACAGTTTAACTTAATTACTTACTTAACAGCATTAGAGAATGTGGAGTTAGCGATGAGTGAAACAGATAATGAAATACCAAAGAATAAAAAAGCAGTGGCGTATGCGTTGTTAGAGCAATTTGGAATAGTAAAATCCAAAGCAGACCGCTTGGTAACGAAGTTATCAGGAGGGGAACAACAACGTGTTGCGATTGCAAGAGCACTCGCAAGTAATGTGGACTTAATCTTTGCGGATGAGCCAACAGGAAACTTAGATACAGCTACGGAACAAGAAATCATAAGAATCTTCAAGATGCTTACCGAAGAATATGGAAAAACAGTAATCGTAGTAACGCATAGTAATGCGGTATCAGCACTTAGTGATCATCGTGTTATGTTAGAAGAGGGAAAACTTAAAACTTTATAGAAGGAGGAGAAACAATGAATTTTTTAAACAGAGCAATAAAAAATAGCACAAGAAAAATGAGTAAAACCGTGTTACTAGCCTTAACGTTCTTTGTGATTGGAAATTTCGTAATTGTAGGATTAGGGATAAGTAATGCGGCTGAGCAAGCACAAATTCAAACAAGAATGAAGATGAGAGCAGTACTTGTTTATGAGGCTGATTATCGAACATTTTATGATGAAACAGAAAGTGAAGAATACGAGCAAGAAGAATGGATGGCTTTAACTAAACAACATCTAGTATTCTCAAATGAAGAAATTGAAGATATTTTAGCTGATGACCGCGTTAAAGCGATTAATGCAATGTCACTTAATATTTTATACAGTGAAGGCTTTGAGGCAGTACCTGTCGGTAATGATCGTGAAAATGATATGGGAACTTCTATGTCTTGTTATGTGGATGAAAACGGTGTAGAAGTTTGTGAGGAAAGCGTATGGATCGATCCTAATATTAGAGCTATGGGTAATGCCTACCCTGATATGATTGAATTTCAAGATGGCATGTATGAACTTGTAGAAGGTAGAATGTATACTCAAGAAGAGATTGATGAAGGAACTCCAGTAGTGCTTATCACTGATACTTTGGCAGCTCACAACAACCTTCGTATCGGTGATACTATTAAACTGGCGCTAGATCAAAAATCATCTTATGAGCCAGGAGGGTATAACTTTAGCTTAGGATTTACTTATGAAGAAGCATTAATAGAATTAGAAATAATTGGTATCTTTGATAACAAGGAAGAAGTTGATCCGACATCGGAAAATTATAATTGGATGACTGCTTATGAGTCGCCAGAAAATATTGTGCTTTATCCTGATACAGCAGTTGCGAAGTACATGTATGAAATGCAACTGAAAATGTGGGAAGCTAATAAGCTGTTATATCCTGATGATGAATATTATCAAAATGATTTATATGCACCTACACTAGATGGAATGCTTAATAAAAGTAATTTAACTATTTTATTAAATGATCCACTCGAAGTAGAAGGTTTCTATGAAGAACTATCAGCATCAGTGGAAGAAA
>CAYJEK010000098.1:0-2715 GCA_964369205.1 uncultured Oscillospiraceae bacterium
TTATTTGTCTTCTTCATTTCAGATACATCTCTAGACAAAGAGTGGGTTCGAAAAGAATTAGATGAAGCAAAAGCGCTTTTTGACTCATCTAAAATTGAGTTTCTTCCAATTATTTCAGATGAAAAAATATTATTTGATGATAGCAGAATTCCTGCGTGGATTTCATCAAAATTTAATTTGCGCTATCAAACAAAAAAAAATGCATTGCGAAGCATACAAAAAAAACTTGCCGAAATTACTATATGCTATCATCCAAATGTAGCTTTAAAAGATATTTTCAGATGTAGACAAAAGGATTTAACATTTTTTGAAGAAAGATTTTATTCAACCTCATTAAAGAAACCACTTTGTTGTATTGCATCAGGACTACCACGAATTGGGAAAAAATATTTTCTAAAAAAATGTTTAAAGCAATATGATATAATTAAATCCTCTGCGCATATATTTCCAACAATAGTTCTTGAAAGTGACTATGGCTTAGACGAGTTTATAAAATTTTCAGAAGATCTAGAAATTTCAAATTATATTCCCCCTGAAGATTTGTCCTCCTACTCTGAACAAGATAAAATTCAATTTCTTGTTAATATTTACTCTGATTTAAACAATAAGAACGATATAATATTAATAGAAGATAGAGCATGTATTATACAAAAAAGCGGTATTTTATCATCATGGTTTTTTGGCTTTGTGAAAAAAATTTACCAAAAAATGAACTCGATACTTTTTATTATATCATCTACGTCTTCGCTTCACAATTCATTATCATATAGAGAATATTTTTTTATAAGAAATTTACAGCCTTTTTCTAGGGAAGAGTCTTCTATTTTGCTGAATTCATATCTTGAGGCAAACAATGTAGAACTTTTACCTGAAGACATAAGGACAGCACTAAATTGGACTAGTGGATATCCCATGCAATTTGTGTATTTAGCTGATATTTCAAAAGATTGTAATTCCAATTTTAATGAGATAAAAAAATATTCACACGAAATTATGAGATATGGTGAAAAATTTGCAACATTAACATTAAAAAAATACCACGACAATCTAGAAGCAACAGAATTATTATCTTTACTTGCTAATGAAGTAGGAATAAAGAAAGATTATTTGTATGAGACCTTGCAGTATTCAAATTCTAAAATAAAATTACTTGATGAATTTCAGACGTATTCTATATGCATTTCAACTGGTTCTTTAGGAGAGTTTATACTTCTAGAAGATTCTCTTCGACAGGCGATAATACGCTTGCGATATAAACAAAATGAAGATGATAAAAATAACTTGCTATTGAAAATAAAAGAAAATTTTGGAAATTCTGAGAAGCAAGATATTTATTCAACTACATCATACATTGAGAAAAGTCTTTTAGAAGATTTTAATTTTTCTTCTACTGATATTTTACCATTCCATTTTATACTTGCAATAAGAAAACTTTATAATTTTCGCAGATACGCAGAAGCAATTGAACTATGTAAAAGACTAAGAAATCATATAACAAGCGACAATGAAAAACTTTATAACATTTTAAATCAGTTTGAAATACTTTCTAAAATAAGAACTAATATCGATGTAGAAGATATTCTTAAATTTATAAAGGAGCCAAATTTATCTTTTTTTAAAGGGTTTAGAGAAAAGCAAAAAGGGAATTTTTATAAGGCTCTTTCATTTTACGAAAATGCATATAAAATAAACAATAAATACAGCATCGCTAGAAATGAATTTATCAATTTAAAAGTTAAGCTTGGAGAAGGATATGAAGTTTTAGACTTAGCTAAAGATGCTTACTTTTCACAGCCAACAAATATTTTTACTGTGGATATATATTTTAAGTGTCTTTTAGAAAAGTATTTAATAAAAAACTCATCAGAAGTAGAAGAAAATTTAAAAAATTTAATTGATGAATTACCAGATGTGACTGATATCAAGCATCAAGAAATTAGAGCGAATATTATATCTAAATATTTGTTTTATGTAAAAAATGAGTATGGTGAAGCTTTAGAAACGCTTAACAAATGCCTTGAGAATGAAAGTAATATATATTTAAATCTGTCTAAGCTTGCAATACTTTATAAATTAAAAAGATTTGATGAAGCCAACATTACTCTACAATTATGCGAAAAAAATAAAAACCTTGATAAGTATCAGCTTTCACTATTTGTTATTGCCAAAGGCGAATTTATTGCACTAACAAATTCTTATGAAGCTGCTGAACATTATGTTTCAAAAAACTTACGAGGCTACCCGGATAGTACTAAACGAAATTATTTAAGAAAAATTTATGAAAAATCTAAAAGAATTACTTAATTTATAACAGTATTGAATTTTTCCTGCTAATTCTACTTATTTGGAGTAAAAATGAGAAAATTAGAAGCTTCATTAAATAACTTTCTGTCAAGCAATGGTTCTGACTTTAATGTCAATATTTTATTTGATGCACTTTCTAAAAATCAAAATAATCAAACTGTAACTTTTGAAGATGTTTCACACTTAAGATTTAATATTCTTGGCAGAGACGCAAGAGGGATAAAGTATGTTGTAAGAGGTCGAGAGCATTACCCTCCACATTTTCATGTGCAAGACAAAGCAAAAAATATTGATGCTGTTTTTTGTCTTAAAACAGGTCATTATGTAAAAGGAACAATTAAACCGCGTGAAATAAGACTTAAAATCTCTGCGCAATTATTCTTAAAAAAAGCCTTATTTCTTGTTGTAACC
>CAYJEK010000099.1:0-2671 GCA_964369205.1 uncultured Oscillospiraceae bacterium
GTAGTTGGCATATCCTCGGAAATACCTCCGTTTGCAAAAACCATTCTAGCCGCTTCCATTGCTTTTGTAGCTTCTTCTTCGCCATGAACTAGTTTAGTAACCTCAAACGCTAACAACTCTTTTACTGCATTAAGCTCGCTACCTTCTAAATGCTCGTATTTTGCGATTTCTTCCACAGGCACAAATGTAATCAGTTTTAAGCAGTTAATTACATCGCCATCAGCAACATTTCGCCAGTATTGGAAAAACTCGTATGGCGAAGTTTTTTCTGGATCAAGCCAAAGTGCGCCTTTTGCAGTTTTACCCATTTTATTACCTTCGCTATTTTTAAGCAGCGTAATAGTGAGCGAGTATGCATCCTCACCTGTTTTTCTGCGAATTAAATCAGAACCTGCTAGCATATTGCTCCACTGGTCGTCGCCACCGAACTGCATGTTACAGCCATATTCTCTGTGCAGGTGCAAAAAGTCGTATGCTTGCATTATCATGTAGTTGAATTCTAAGAAGCTTAGCCCTTTTTCCATGCGCTGTTTGTAGCACTCCGCTCTTAGCATGTTGTTAACAGAGAAACACGCTCCAACTTCTCTTAAAAGCTCGATGTAATTTAAGTTTAATAGCCAATCTGCATTGTTAACGATAATAGCTTTATCCTCGCCAAATTCGATGAATTTTTCGATTTGCTCTTTAAAGCGTTTGCAGTTTTCTTCGATAGTTTCCGGTGTCATCATGGAGCGCAAATCTGTTCTGCCCGATGGGTCACCTACAAATCCTGTGCCACCACCTAGTAGCACAACAGGTCTATTTCCTGCCATTTGCAGACGTTTCATTAAGCATAAAGCCATGAAATGACCTACGTGCAATGAGTCCGCAGTTGGGTCAAATCCGATGTGAAATTTCGCGCCACCGTTATTGATAAGCTCCCTGATTTCCTCTTCGTTTGTTACTTGCGCGATAAGACCTCTAGCCTGTAGTTCTTCGTAAATTTTCATTTTTCTCTCTCCTAAATTTATATTTTAATTTTTGTAAAAGTTGTCATTTTCCTCAGAAATTTGTTTTGCGTAAAAAACTAGGTCCATGCCTTCTTTTATGTTCTGGTACTTTCCAGTTTTAACATATCCCATTTTTTCATACAAATAGCAAAGTTTTTTCTCTTGCTTTATCGTGTCGAGTTCCCATCTTTTTGCATTTGGATATAGCTTTTCAGTTTCTGTGATAGTCATTTGTGCATAGCCAAATCCTTGGTATTCAGGCAATATTCCCATCGGTGAAATTTTACAGGTATAATCGTTTATGCGAAAAACTCTAATAAATCCAATTACTTTATCTTCAAATTCAATGAAATAATAATCGCTAAATTCATGATTGAATTTCTCCGTTAATATCTGGATAGATTCAGTAGCTGGATTTGTTTTCTCATCATTATATTTTTCAAGCAATGCCGCAAAAGACTTAATCTGTAAAGAGTGAATTTCTTCACAGTCATTAATATTTGCTTTTTCAAGTTTAATACCCATATGAACCTCCTTGTATAATATAAACACTTAGTTGCTTTTATTAAGGAAACTTTTTTTATCGCAAAAAGTTTCCTCGCCTAAAAACAGTCCACCGGACTGTTTTCTTCACGGCTCACCTTCCAAAATGCTCCCTACTGTAGGAGCATTGCGCTTGTTTGCGGACAAGCGTCCAAGCCGCCGCCTTTGGATACCGCGATTTTTTGTAAAAAATCGAGTAAAACTTTATAGGAAATAGTCCATAACAACACAAAACGTCCTCTGTTCGGAATACGAACAGAGGACGATAAATTACCGTGGTACCACCTCAATTGCCTTATATAAAGGCCGCTTAAGACCGCTAACACGGTCCTGTGCTATAACGGGCACACCCGACTAAGCCTACTGCAATTTTCGGCTCGCAACTCCGAGATGTATTCATAAGTCATCCACTGCGTTTTCCCAGCAACCAAACGCTCTCTTAAAGTATCATAACAAATTACTTGTTCTCATCATAGTTTTTTTATATATTGCCATTATCTGCAATATTATCACAAATTAAATTTTCTGTCAACTGTTTTTTGAAGTCTCTACCATTTCTTTTGCATTTTGAAGTGTGAGTTTTGTAATCACATCAGTCCCCATAATCCTTGCTACTTCCTCGATTTTTTCATCGTATGAAAGCAGTTTTATCTCCGTAAAAGTCCGCTCATCCTTCGTGCGCTTGCTGATAAATAAATTATTGTCCGCGAGCGCTGCAATCTGTGCAGAATGTGTCACGCACATAACCTGTCTGTTCTTCGAAACTTCTCTTAATTTCATCCCGATTTTTTGTGCAGATTTTCCGCTAACACCAGTATCAATCTCATCAAAAATCAGCGAGTTAATATTATCTTTTTGCGCCATCGTGCTCTTTATCGCCAGCATTATCCTCGACAGTTCCCCTCCTGAGGCTATCTTGCTAATAGACTTTAGTTCTTCCCCTTTATTTGTGGAGAATAAAAATTCTACGATATCGCAACCTTTCGCTCCATATTTACCTTTTTGCACATTCACTTTCAGCTTAACATTTGGCATGTCTAAAAATATTAGTTCGCGCTCCACTTTTTCGCCAAATTTTTGCGCTGAAACGTTTCGCTTTTGCGAAATCATATGCGCTTTGTCCATGACGATTTTCTTTT
>CAYJEK010000100.1:0-2655 GCA_964369205.1 uncultured Oscillospiraceae bacterium
ATTTTTCAAGTTCTGCAATTAAAATCTTATGAGCAGAATTAATATTACTTTCATACTTTTCATTTGGATTAAATTCTGTGTAGATTTTAAATAATTCATATAACTTTTCCATAATAACAATCTTTCCTTCCTATTTTTTTCAAACACAAGGATATCACAATGATATTGAAATAGCTATAATTATTTTATATTTTATGAGAAACTTTTATTAACTATATCACATATATTTTTTTATCATAATTGACTGAGAAAAAAAACTCTATAGATTTTATACTTTTCAGCAAGTTACCAGCAAGTTAAACTTTAATGTCAGAATCACAACATATGCTATATATTCACTACTTAATCTACGGAAATCACTATATTTAGTTATTATTGCTTCACTATATTTTATCTCAGCAAGTTACCAGCAAGTTAAATACTTATACCCATTTAGGTATATATTTCATATATCGAGGTGCTGTTTCTGGATTGATAGGTTTTATCAAACCTTTCTCCATCGCCTCTTTTATTAATCTTGAAATAGGTGCTGAACCTTTTTCTGTTAATCCAAACCTCTCTCTTAAAGTTGCATTTGTTAATGCACTTCCCTCCAAGTATTTTATACATGCATGCAAATAACAAGACCATATCCTGTCTTCATTAGATATATTATAAAACTCTTTTTCATTATACATTATGACTTTAATACTATCTTCGTATAAATCTATTTTTGGAGCCGGTAAACAATTCACCTCACAAGATATTACTATTCTATCCCACCCTGATCCAGCTTCTTCACATATTTTCAATTGCCTAAGGAGTGATGCCAATTTTTCATTTCTCGACCTTGGTGGATTATCAACAATTCTACTAATATTCACTAATGGAACACCTGGATTGGTAACTTCTAATCTATTTTCAAACACTTCTACCACAGGACCTGCCCCACTAACAGAAAAGTCTTGGTGAATCAATGAATTAGCTATAATTTCTCTCAACGCTATATCTGGATACATTGTTTTAGTTTTCCTAATTCCAGAATCAAAAATCTCCTCTGATGGTAACATCGCACTCATATATTCCATTAACGATTCAAATCCTATCACATATCCTTTTAATATAGTATGCTCTTTTAATATTTCTAATTTATTATTCCCTTTATATTGGATAACTCTTATTGCTTTTCTGCCGACTTTAGGAAAATCTGTTATTTTCCTTGAAAATAAAATCGCTCCTAAATTAGTTATTGAATATAACCCATTATCTTGTTTTTTTATTACACTTTCTTCTAACATATAGTGAATTATTGATTCATTATTGTTAGGTAGTGGTATCCCTTTTAATTCAAAGTATAAATTAAAATCCAGCTTATTTATAATATCACTCACTTCTAAATTTGCTTCTGATACAATATCTTCAAATTTTGCAGTTCTAATTCTGTCCCAAAGCTGTGCATTCATGGATGGATAATCTTTCAATTTCTTCTTATAACTCCCTACTCTGATATAGGCTTCTTTCTTAAACGTTACTGTTTGATGACTCGCTCTATATATTATTAGTAAAGTTATGTATTTATTATTCATCATAAAATTTTTAAATTCAAATTCACAGTTGCTTGATAACAAGCCTCTTAGCCAATTTTCAAGTTCCTGCTCTCCAACTTTCACGCTATGTTGGTTTTTGTTTGTACCCACAACTTCATGTGTTTTATCATCTATACCCCAAACCATATACGCTTTATCTCTATCGTAATATGCTGCACTATTAGCTAATGCACTTATTGATTCCCCTATCATATCAGGATTATAATTGTCATGTTTAAATTCCACCCAAGATGTTTCGCTTGGTAGCTTTATTAATTCATTAATTAATGACTCATAATTTTCCATCGTTATCTCCTAAACTACTTTTATATAGTTTATTACTTTCTGTTTTTTATTTTCACTATTTATTCATATCACTTATATAACTATTAATTTGATATTATTTTATCACCCGTAATTATATAACAATTTTATCCTATATATCCTTTATTATAATATATTTGTATTTTCTCTTCAAGTAAAAGTTCTATTTTTTAATATTTATTATATAAAAATAAAATTAGCTTAACACTAACACACCTTATAATAATGGTATACTTAAATTTAAAAGCAGGAAAAATATAAATCACATCATGCTAATTGCAAATTCAAAAATTATAAATAATATAAAAGTATTTTAAATTAACTACAGGCAACAACTTTACTTTTGCTTGACTCCCTATTCTTTGTTTACAGCATATCAAATTTTGATACCTTACTATAATTTTTCCAATTAACTTTTTATATCTTATTCTCAAATAAAACACCCTTTTTCACACCCTTAAATGTATCGACCACTTTTTGACCCATTATAATTTTCAAAAACTCTTTGACCACTTATTTGACCCATTATAGAAAATCACGGGTTGCAAACAGTGGATTTTATATCATTTCCGTGCCTTCGAACTTTCTCTATTTTACTACTAAAAAGCACTAAAAAGTCAGCTGTGGACTGACTTTTTTAGCCCCAGGTACCCTCATAACCCGAAGGTCGTCAGTTCAAATCTGGCCTCCCTGGCCACAAAAACCTTGATGAACAGTTACGTTTTTCAAGGTTTTTTCTTTTGCAAAATTTTTCTGCGACTATTAT
>CAYJEK010000101.1:0-2557 GCA_964369205.1 uncultured Oscillospiraceae bacterium
AAGGAGAAAAAAATGGATATTAGATATAGCGCAAATCAAAAAGACTTTAAAAGATACACAACAGACGAGGTAAGAAACGAATTTTTAATTGAAAATTTATATGTTGCTAACGAAATCGTAGCGGTTTACAGCCACGTTGACAGAATGGTGACTTTCGGTTGTATGCCGACGACTGACAAAGTGCCACTTGATAAAGGCATCGACTGTTTTGCAAATTTCGGCACAAATTACATACTTGAAAGACGTGAAATCGGTATTTTCAACTTAGCTTCAGACGGAAAAATCACAGTTGACGGAGTTGAATATGCTTTAGGTTACAAAGATTGTCTTTACATCACAAAAGGACATAAAGAAGTATTTTTCGAAAGCGTAGACAGTTCAAACCCTGCGAAATTCTACATGGTTTCAGCACCAGCGCACATCGCTTTTGAAACGAAATTACTTACAATTAAAGACGCTGCTAAAAACCCAATGGGTGATAGCAAAACTGCAAATAAGCGTGTAATCAACCAGTTTATTCACCCAAGTGTTTTAAAAACTGCACAACTTTCAATGGGTTTAACTGAACTTTCAGAAGGAAATGTTTGGAACACAATGCCATCTCACACTCACGAGAGAAGAATGGAAATTTACACATATTTTGATATGCCAGAAGGCGAAGTGGTGTTCCATTTAATGGGTGAACCAACAGAAACTCGCCATATCGTGATGAAAAATTTCGACGCAGTAATCAGCCCATCGTGGTCAATTCACTCAGGTTGTGGAACGTCAGCATATAGCTTTATTTGGGCAATGGGTGGCGAAAACCAAGAGTTTACCGATATGGACCACATAAAATCGGTGGATTTACGTTAGAAATTGTAATATATTGTAGGGGTTGGCGCCTCGACAACCCAAAATTTAATAAAATTATATCTTAACTAAAGGGACGTCGAGGGCGCCGTCCCCTACAAAATTAAAAACAAGGAAGGAAATTACAATAAATGTTCAATTTAACAGGAAAAATCGCACTTATAACAGGTGCATCTTATGGTATCGGCTTTTCTATCGCAACTGGACTTGCAAAAGCTGGTGCGACTATCGTTTTTAACGATTTAAACGAAGAATTAGTAGCAAAAGGTATCGCAAATTACGAAGAAATCGGCATTAAAGCTCACGGATATGTGTGCAATGTTTGTGATGAAGATGCTGTTGCTAATATGGTTTCAAAAATCGAAGAAGAAGTTGGAATTATCGATATTTTAGTGAATAACGCTGGAATTATCAAGCGTATTCCGATGACTGAAATGTCGGCTGCTGACTTTAGACAAGTTATAGACGTTGACTTAAATGCTCCGTTTATCGTGGCGAAATCAGTAATTCCGTCAATGGTGAAAAAAGGTCACGGAAAAATCATCAATATTTGTTCGATGATGAGTGAGCTTGGTCGTGAAACTGTATCGGCTTATGCGGCTGCTAAAGGTGGCTTAAAAATGCTTACGAAAAATATTTGCTCGGAGTATGGTCACTTAAATATTCAGTGCAACGGTTTAGGCCCTGGTTACATCGAAACACCACAAACTGCACCTTTAAGAGAACGTCAAGCTGACGGTTCAAGACACCCATTTGATAGCTTTTTAATGGCAAAAACTCCAGCTGAACGTTGGGGAACACCAGAAGACCTTGCAGGTCCTGCTGTTTTCTTAGCTTCTGATGCTTCAAACTTCGTAAATGGGCATATTTTATACGTTGACGGTGGAATTTTAGCTTATATTGGAAAGCAACCGTAGGTGAAAGTTATGTATGATATGAGAATACGAATTAACGCCGAAAATGGTAAAACGCTTGCAATGAGCGAGCATAGAGATGAGCGAATTTCACTTGTTTATCCACAAAAATATGAAAAAGGCGATAAAATTTTGCTTGAAGTAAACAAAAAAGGACATTATTTCGTGAAATTTGACGAAACAATGCCTGAAACTCTAATTTTTATTGATGAATTTGAAATGGGAGGACTTGCGATTTTCCCAGTTCCACTTGAAGACGAAAAGAAATGTTATAGCCCAAAATCTTTCGATGGTGGAGTTCACGTTTTGACTGCAAGAAAAGCCGAAGACCATGAGGTTAAAACCTACCGAAATTTAGCATTAAATCCTTATGATAGACATAATAATTTCGGTTTTTTCCCTCATGCAAGTGCAAATGTAGAAACGAGAAACGAGGCAACGTTCGCTGCTCGAAACGCAATTGACGGAGTGTTTGAAAACCTGTCACACGGAGTTTATCCATACAGTTCTTGGGGTATAAATCGTGACCCAAACGCAGCTTTAACACTGGAATTTGGTCGAGAAGTTGAAGTTGATAAAGTTAAAATCACACTTCGTGCCGACTTCCCACACGATAGCTACTGGACGAGTGGAGAGATTAAGTTTTCTGATGGTTCGAGTGAAAAACTTACCTTTGAAAAAACAGCAAAGTCACAAGAATTTACGTTTGAAAAGCGAGTAATTACGTCACTTGTGTTCACAAATTTAATTAAAGCCGACGAAATTTCTCCGTTTCCGTCACTAAGACAGAT
>CAYJEK010000102.1:0-2535 GCA_964369205.1 uncultured Oscillospiraceae bacterium
TTTGGATTGACGGCTAATGCATATTACCCCTTTAGTGATTATACAGGAAACTTAGTAAAATCTTACACAATAACAGAACACGATATAAACTTGATTAGCACTTCTCCTATAACTTCGGTTTTAGAGATTGAATCAAGTATGTCTAATACCGAAAACGAAAAACCTTCGAATGAATGGGCGGCAGATATCTCCCGTGAAGATTTATTTGCAGGTATAGGCGATACAATTAAGCTAACAGCAGAAGTTAGAGGGCAAGATAACACGCCTAGATTAATGGAGGTTGCCCCTATAGGTAGCGAAAATCTATCAGGTTTAGCGATGAAATTAAATGTTAAAGATAAATCCGGCAATAATATATTTCTTCCTGTAGAGAGTGTGAGTAACACCATACAACAAGCAAACCACGAATCGACAGGTTTACTTGTGTTTGAAACTCTCACGATAGAAGAAGGAATGTACATAGACGGTGATGACTATGTAAAAGCGCTTGAATTAGTAGTGCAAGATGTAGACGGCTCAACTGGTGTATATGATATTTACGGCAACCCGATTACTACTCATGATGTACAAACTTTAGTTCCAAAGCAAAAAGCATATATCGACGCAGACATACCTACAATAGATTTGAGTGCAACAGGTTCAGGCGATGAAAGATCTTTGATATTAACGGTCAAAGATGGAGAAAGTGGCGATTTAGTTTCGGGCTTGCAAGAGCAAGTAGCTATAATTAGCTTATACGGAAATGCATATGATGGCGATATTAAACAAAATATAGAATACGAATATTCTATTGATGGCGGAAATAGCTATCAAACGGCAACGCTTGCGGAAAATGGGGAAAACTCTACTGCAATTACTATAAATATGGTGGAGTTACTTTCAAATACAAGTACCATACAAATTCGTTTGCCAGATGAAACAGGAATGCCCAATTTAGCATTAGCAGATGTTTTTGCAAAAGTGACAGTAACGGACGTTGCTAGCAATACAAAAGAATATAACGAAGAAATTTTGGAAATTGATATTGACAGGGCTAAACCAACGATAACTCTCCAAAATGTCAGCACTGAATATGAGGATGGAGGCGCACTTGTAACCGCTACTCTTGAAGTTTGGGACTCAAGCCAAATAACAGAGGCTACATATCAGTTTTCGGATGAATCTAGCCCTACAAATGTACCTGTTATCGATAATATTATTACGATAAAAAGCACAATAACTGCAGGTGAAGATTTCGACGAAACACTTACAGTTATAGTGACAGATGCTAAAGGCAACAAAACTACATTAAATGAGCCTATTAAAGTGGATATAACCACAGCAAATGCAAATTACTCAGTGAGTGGAAATTTCTTAATACCAAATCAAATGCCACAACTTTTTGTCGGTTCTCCCACGGAAAAAGACGACGGGACCGCGGCGTATACAAAAGTTACTTTAACCGATAAAAACGGGACTCAATACACAAGAATATACAGCAGTGAAACTACAGAAGCAATGGGGAGCATATTTGATTTCACTAGCGGTATTTGGCATACAGTTGCTGACGATGGCTCTGTTTACACTACGTACGGCCCTATTGACATGAATAGCTTAAGTAGTGAAACATTATACGGTATTATCGGCGTTACACTCGAAAGCTCATTTGAAGATATAACTCCTGCTGTTGACGCCTCTTTGCCAAGCACGGATGCAAGCACAGGGTATAATAAGGTTGATATAGGCTCAGTATATTATGCGCCAAATATAAAGGCTTATGATATCGAAAATGAGGGTGTATATGACGCTTTAAACGATTTAGTAGTGGAGAATTCAATCCACGATGCATCTTTTGAGGACTATAGAGTTAAGTTTTCTATAAATAATACAGTTTATGATACATTCGGTACTGCTGATATTGACTTCTCAAATAGCTTTGTTATTTTAGAAGGACCTGACGGTTTGGTAATTAAACAAGCTTTAAGTAACAGCGTAAATCAGAATATTTCACTTCCGAGCTACGATTATTTAACAGGTGAATACTCAGTGTCGGTTAATATAACTCAAAGAAGTGGCGCAGAAAATATCTTTGATTTGGGGAAACTATTTTTAGATAATACTAAAATTGAAATCACGGGAATTCCTCAAATAGAAATAAAGAAAAAAAATGATGCTAGTGAGAGCAATTTACTTAAAGACCCCAGTGGAAATTCTTTGAGCTATTTATACATGCAAATTCCACAAAGTGATTTTGATCAGTTTTACTATGTTGAAGACACTAATAAATATATAAACATATCGGATATCGGTAGAACTCCAGCAAAATATTACTATGAAACGGATACAAACGGCTACTATGAAGTGTTCTTTGGCGCTAAACACAGTCCAACTATGCTTTCAAACGGAGAAAATATAGGAGAAATAGTTGATCTTCACATTTGGGTTGACGGACATGAAAGTGAAAAATATCAATCTAGCAGAGATGGCAATAAGTATACATTCAAGACGATAGACGGATACTCAGGATATTCTATACCTTTACAGAATATTTTTAGC